>NZ_CAXBAE010000005.1:0-230141 GCF_963973825.1 uncultured Haliea sp. | reverse complement strand
GCGATGCGTGTATGGATCTGGCGACGGGTGTCGCTTCGGTCGTTGGCATGGTCGAATCTAACGCTCTGATAGAGGCGTTGAATCGAGCGGGTTTTCCTGCGGCGGTCATCAAATAATTCAGGAGTGATCCCATGAGTTCAGTGAACACGGAATCCGGCAAACCGGGTTGTCATAAAGATACCGATAACAACGCACAGCATCATAATCATGAACACGGTTCTGATCCCCATGTTCATGTTGATAGCGCGGCGCACCAGGAACTGATTATCGAGGGTGCTGGTTGTGCCAGCTGTGTGGGAAAAATCGAATCAGCTCTGAAGGCGGTACCGGGTGTGGAGAACGCGGAAATGAATTTCGCTCAGCGCACCGTCAGCGTGATTGGCAATGCAGCCGCGTCTGACTTGCTTAAGGCTGTGGAGAAGGCGGGCTATAACGCCAAGCTTGCGGCTGCTGAGAATGAAGATGATGCATTGGCCGAAAAAGAGAAGGCGGATCAGGCTTATTACAAGCGCTTGATGAAAGAAACCTGGATTGCTCTCTCACTGGGTGGCCCTTTGATGGCCTATGCGCTGATCACTGGTGAAGTCAACGTCAACACCACCACAGAACGCATCGCCTGGTTGGTCGTGGGTATTCTGACTTTTGGTGTTCTCTATTTTTCCGGCAAGCACTTTTTTGTCGGCGCCTGGAAGTCCTTTCTCAATCATTCTGCCAATATGGATACGCTGATTGCTTTGGGTACTGGCACGGCGTGGTTGTATTCCATGGTGGTGGTGTTTTTCCCAGACGCCGTTCCCGATCAGGCGCGCCATGTCTACTTCGAGGCTACGGCGATCATTATCGGCTTGATTGATCTTGGCCTTGCACTGGAACTGAAAGCCCGCGGTCGTACCTCGGAGGCCATTAAGCGCCTGATTGGTTTACAGGCAAAAACAGCACGGGTCATTCGCGATGATAAAGAACTGGATATTGCTATCGAACAGGTTCTACTGAACGATGTGGTCCGTGTGCGGCCAGGTGAAAAAATTCCCGTCGATGGCGAGGTAATCGAAGGGCATACCGCTATTGACGAATCCATGCTCACCGGCGAGCCGATGCCGGTAGAAAAAGCTACTGGGGATACCGTGGCGGCGGGCACCATCAATAAGTCAGGCTCAATTCTGTTTAAAGCTACCCGCGTTGGTAAAGACACGGCGCTGGCGCAAATCATCAATATGGTCAAGCGCGCACAAAACTCTAAGCCGCCCATTGGTCGTTTGGCTGATGTCATCTCAGCCTATTTTGTTCCGGTGGTCATGATTATCGCCGTAGCGAGCGCCCTGACCTGGTTGAATTTTGGGCCGGAACCAGCGGTAGCTTTTGCGATTGTATCGGCGACCACTGTATTGATTATCGCCTGTCCCTGTGCGCTAGGCCTGGCAACACCGATGTCAGTGATGGTGGGCGTGGGCAAGGCCGCGGAGGCGGGCGTGCTGATTCGTAACGGCGAGGCCTTGCAAACCGCGTCGAAGATATCGGCGATGATTCTGGATAAAACCGGCACCATCACCCTGGGCGCGCCGAAGGTTACCGATGTGTTGGTGGCAGGTGAACATGACGAGCAGGCGGTGTTGCGATTGGCAGCAACGCTTGAATCCGGCTCCGAGCATCCGTTGGCCATGGCTATTGTTGAAAGTGCTCACGAAAGAGGGATCGAAATGGGCAAGGTCTCAAATTTTAACGCCATTGCCGGCCACGGTGTGCAGGCGGAGGTGGACGGAAAAACACTGTTGTTCGGCAATGAAAAGCTCATGCGCGAGCGCACTATCGAACTGGGTGATTTTGTTGAAAAGGCCCAGATGCTGGCCGCCGAGGCTAAAACGCCGATGTATTTCGCCGTTGATAATAAGCTCGCAGCGATTATCGCAGTAGCCGATCCAATTAAGGAAGACTCCATTGCTGCCATCAAGCGCCTGCAACATAACGGCATCCGGGTGGTGATGCTCACCGGCGATAACCGCGCCACAGCCAGGGCGGTAGCGGAAAAAGCCGGTATCAAGGAATTTTTCGCCGAAGTGCTGCCGGAAGAAAAATCCAAAAAAGTGCAGGAACTGCAGATGGAAGGTGAAGTGGTGGGCATGACCGGTGACGGCATCAACGACGCGCCAGCCCTGGCCATCGCCAATGTCGGCTTCGCTATTGGCACAGGTACCGATGTGGCCATTGAAAGTGCCGACATCACCCTGATGCGGGGTTCGTTACATGGTTTGGCCGATGCCATTGCAGTGAGTAAAGCGACCTTGCGCAATATCAAACAGAATTTATTCGGCGCCTTTATTTACAACGTGGCCGGCGTGCCTTTTGCGGCTGGCGTGCTGTACCCATTCTTGGGCTTGTTGTTGAACCCGGTGATTGCCGGGGCCGCGATGGCGTTTTCATCACTCACTGTCGTGACCAACGCCAATCGATTGCGTTTGTTTAAAGCGCAGGAACACTAAGCCCAACACCAGGAGAAATACCACATGTTACTGATCAATATAGCCGGATTTGCGTTAATCGCTCTGATTGTGTGGTGGTTCTGGCTTTACAAGCCGAAAGAAGCTGAGCTGGGGGAAAACGATCTGGTGATTACTGTTGAAAATGGCACCTATTCCCCTTCTCGGATTAAAGTGTCGACCGGAGAACCTGTCGAAATCAAATTTATCCGCAAAGATCAATCACCCTGTTCTGAGACTTTACTGATCCCTGACCTGCAAATCAGCGATACCCTGCCACTGAACAAATTGAAAACCATTCAGTTACCCGCGTTGGCAGCAGGTGAATACGCGTTTCATTGCCAGATGCAGATGTACCGTGGACTGATCACGGTGAAATAAGTAGAAGGATCTGATGAACATCAATAAAGTCACGGCCATTTTTGATGAGTTTCGCCTGAAAGACGTGGAAGAGGCCTTGATACGACACGGGGTGACGGGTTTTACCTTACACCCGGTTCGCGGCCGGGGTTATTACTTCGACAGTTTTAACGAAAACCACTTGATCAAGCATATTCAAATGGAGATTTATGCCGAGGCTGAGCAGGCGAGGGAAATTGCGCAGCTGATTGTGGATGCGGCGCATGTTAATGCCGATAGCGAAGGGCTGGTCTGCATCGTACCAGTCAACGATCTGATTTGGATACATGATAAACGCAGCGCAACAGACAACGATTTTCAATTTCACAGGTGAGGTGTTCCATGGCAACCCAAAAATCATCATTCTGGTTGACCCCCAAAGGCCTGGCCGCCCTGGGTTTAATTGCAGCGGCGAGCTACTTTCTGCTGATCGAGCACCGGCAACACGTCTGGCAGTTTTTACCTTTCCTGATTCTCCTGGCCTGCCCGTTTATGCATCTGTTTATGCACGGCGGACATGGGGGGCACGGCGGCCACGGTGACCATGGCCAGCACGAGGATGAATCCGACCAGGATGCTTATCAACGTGGCTTGGAAGAAGGTCGCCGGGAAAACGAACATCGTCATCACCATTAACCCAATACATAACAGGAGATGAAGTATGCACGGTGAATCCGCTTACGGCCTCTGGACGCTGGTGATACTCAATTCAGCAATATTTATTTTCTTTGCCTTCAGTTTTACCAAACCGAAAACCAAAACTGACTGGCGAAGCTTTGGTGCTTTCTCGGCGTTTATTATTGCACTGTTTACCGAGATGTATGGCTTTCCCTTAACCATTTATTTCCTCTCCGGCTGGCTGGCGGAAAAATATCCAGGTATTGATTTCTTGTCCCACGAGAACGGCCATCTTTTGCATACCCTTTTCGGTTTTGAAGGTAACCCTCATTTTGATCCGCTGCATATCGCCAGCAATGTCCTGATCATTTTGGGTTTCTTCCTGCTTGCCTCAGCGTGGAATGTACTGCACAAGGCACAGCAGACCCGGTCGCTGGCCACTACCGGCTGGTACGCTCGTTGTCGCCATCCGCAGTATGTTGCTTTTATCCTGATTATGTTCGGCTTCCTGTTGCAGTGGCCGACCATTCCAACGCTGGTGATGTTTCCGATACTGGTAATGGTTTACGTGCGACTCGCAAAGCGTGAGGAGCGGATGGCGCTGGAAGAATTTGGCGAAGTTTATCGCCATTATATGGAATCTACGCCAGCGTGGATTCCGAAATTTAAAATCAATGAAACTGAAACTGTCTGAGGATAAACCGATGAAAAAACTAATCTCCACCTTGGTAATAGCCGCCGCGATTTCTTCGTCGGCGTTCGCGGAAAAAGTGCACGAACATGGCGACAGTAAAGATCAGCCAATGGGCGGAATGATGATGGGCCATGAGCAAATGATGGCAATGCATGAGCACATGCAAAAAATGCACGACATGATGGCGAAAATCAAAGCCGAAACCGATTCGGAAAAACGCCAGAAACTGATGCAGGAACATATGCGAGTCATGCAGGAAGGCATGCGGCTAATGGGTGATGGTATGGCAATGGGCATGACCAAAGGTGAGTCATCAAAAATGGACGACATGGATATGATGAAGCGCATGGATGTGATGGAAGAACGAATGGGCATGATGCAGATGATGATGGGGCAAATGATGGATCATGAGTCTGAATCCCAAAAATCACCTGTCCACAAACACAAAAAGTAGATGGATCGCTTATTCAATCTGTCGGTTGGAAGGAAAACACTATGAGTGAGCATCGGTCAGGTATCAATCCAGGTTTTCTAGCCAAACACAGCTTAAGTTTACGTGGAGTGAATGAAAGCAACGCGCAAATCATTGCAGAGGAGCTGGATGAGCTTCCTTGTGTAGACGGTGTTTGGCTGAACGAGCGCAAGCAATCGCTGAAGATTGCCTACGATGCCTCTCACCACAATATCGATGAAATGATCGCCATTGTCGAAAAGCATGGCGCGGCAATCAAAGATAACTGGTGGAGCCGCACAAGGGTCGGTTGGCAGCGACAGATTGACGAAAATATTAAGGATAACGCCAGGCATGAAGCACACTGTTGCAACAAGATCCCGCCCCATTAGAGGAAAAGGAAAATGACTAATGCAGAGCATCGATTGGGCGTATCGGAAGTAAATCTGGTAGTGCGCCATTTGAGAGTGGAGCCTGTCGATCAGACCAATTTGGAAGCGGCTATTGCCGAAGTCGATCAGCTCTATGGTCTTGATGGAATCAGCTTTGACGAAAAAAGACATGTGCTGAATCTTGCTTATGACGCATCCAGAATTTGTCTGGATGGTATCGAAGATGTGCTAAAAAAGCATAACGTCGAAGTAAGCCATGATTGGTTGACGCACTTTAAAGAAGGCTATTACAAATTTATCGATGAGAATGTTAAAGACAACGCCAGCCACGAACCTTGGAGCTGTCATCAAACACCCCAGGACGCTAGCCGTAAGCGCTAGTGTATACCTGCATGATTAATGTCGATAAATAGAGGAATGCAGTTTTAAGCATCCTGCATACCTTTCAGCGAATACCCAGAAAGGGGCCTAACTATTATTTGAAGGAGTCCTGAATGCAGAAAAAAGACGACCGTTCGACACATTACGACGAAGGTAGCCTCACTCTTTCGGGTACGGTGATGCTCGGCACTGGGGTGATGATCGGCGCAGGAATATTTGCGCTAACCGGGCAAATGGCAGAGATGACTGGTGCATTATTTCCACTGGCATTTCTCGCGGCCGCAATCATCGTTGGTTTTAGCGCTTACTCTTACATCAAAATATCCAATGCCTACCCATCGGCAGGGGGGATTGGCATGTATCTGCATAAGGCTTATGGCGACCGGTTGCCCACTGCGTTTAACGCACTACTAATGTATTTTTCGATGGTCATCGCGCAGAGTTTTCTTGCGCGTACGTTCGGTTCTTACACCATGCAATTATTTGGCGGTGACCCATCAGGACAAATGACGCCTATACTCGGCGTCTCCCTAATTCTGGCGGCGTTCATTGTGAACCTGTTGGGTAATCGGCTGATTCAAGGGGTTGCAGGATTTATCGGTCTACTGAAAATTGGTGGCATCCTGATTTTTGGCCTCGTAGGTATCTGGTTAGCGGATAGCCTGGCAGTGGACTTTGACCATGTAAGCGAGACTGGTTCAGCCAGTAATTTCCTCGGTGCCACAGCGCTGGGGATTCTGGCATTCAAAGGCTTTACCACCATTACCAATAGCGGTTCCGAGGTGATCAATCCACACCGCAATGTTGGTCGCGCGATTGTTATTTCGATTGCTGCCTGTGTCGTTATCTATACATTGGTTGGTTTTTCGGTGGCCAGTAACCTATCACTCAGGGAGATTATTGAAACCCGTGATTATTCCCTGGCTGCAGCCGCTCGACCCGCACTCGGTGAGTACGGCGTGTGGTTCACCGTTGCGATTGCCATGCTGGCGACTGCGGGAGGGATTCTTGCCAGTATTTTTGCAGTCTCCAGAATGCTGGCGATGCTAACAGAAATGAAGTTGGTACCCCACAGACACTTCGGCATGCCGGGCAGCATTCAGAAACATACACTGGTATACACCGCCGTGCTCGGTCTTGCGCTCACTGCGTTCTTTGATCTTTCCCGTATAGCAGCACTTGGCATCGTTTTCTATCTGGTGATGGATATCGCCATTCATTGGGGTGTTCTGCGTTACTTGTTGGACGATGTTAAAGCGAAGAGCTGGGTTCCCGTTACCGCAATTATATTGGATTTGCTCGCACTAAGCGGGTTTGTCTGGGTAAAGGTGAATTCAGATCCATTCGTGCTGGGTGTGGCCGTTGTCACAATGATCCTAATCGCTGCCGGCGAGCAACTATTCCTTGGATCTGAAAAACGAAAGCAAGCTGTGTCCCAAAGTCAGGCGCATGAACATCATCATTAAAAATCATGTGGAGGAAGCCTGCCAGGCACAGAACGGGACTCTAGTGGTTAACTTTTGTTTTTTGGAGAATGGTAATGGATCAAGTTAGCACACTTAAAGCGATCTATATGGGCATCGACACCCACCAGGAACTGGTGGTGTGTATGCGCAGCTATCGTGACTTTTTGAGACTCTAATCGATGAGTCAATCCACAACTGAGAAAAAATTATGCAAATTGAAACCTTAAAAGATGTGCTGCACTGGACCCGGGAATTTCACCAACATCTCAGTCAGTGCTTATCCCATTGCGCAGACAAGAATACGGATGAACGGGCCCGGATGATTCTTGCTTACCTGTCCGATCACGAAAAAAGTCTCACAAAAGTTGTCAATGGCTTCGAAACCTCGGGCGATGAACATGCGCTGAACACCTGGTGTATGGAATATGTGGCAAAGCATCCTATCGTCCGACATGCACATTGCGACGCGCCTTTTGCCGAGCTTGATGCCGCGCAAATCATGGAGGTGATTGTCGATCAGCATCAGCAGGTGATTGAGCTGTATCGCTATCTCGCCTCAAGGGCGGATATCCCCTCTGCCAAGGAGTTGATGGAATCACTCCGGTCGCTGGAGGAACACGAAATGATGCGTATGGTGCAGTCTGCCAACCGGTTCGGGGATATGTAGAGACACTAATTTATTACAGATACACCACCATAAACGGAGGAATAGTCATGACACTTAATGCGTTCAAATTCGGGATAGCCAGCGCGATTACCGCGGCGATACTGTGGCTGGCTTGCAGCCTGTTGGTGATGTTAATGCCCGCCATGATGTTATCCATGTCTGGGGAAATGGTGCATATGCAACTGAATGAGATGGGTTGGCATTTGACATTCACTGGCGTTGTTGTGGGACTGGTGGCTTGGTCAGTGTCAGCGGGTATCGCCGGGTGGTTGCTGGCGGCTATTTACAACCGCTTGCAGTAAGCCGATGGATTATGAGGTGCCATATCAGTGACCATGCCCTTCCGAGTCTTGCCCACGTGCGGTGAGTATCTGGTATTGGTCGGGAGACAGTTCCGGCAACCGCTTCAGGAACGCCACCATGTTCCAGATACGTTCATCGTCATGCCCCGGTCCCCAGGCGGGCATGCCCGAGGCCTTGATGCCATGTTTAACAATCCAGAATTGTCGTTTACTGGCCTCGTCGTCATTTTCGGTGTTACCGGTGTGATCGTGTCCATGTTCATCACCCGCTAGAGTTAGGTTGGGTGGTGTGGGATATAACCCCAGGGTGAAATCACTTTCGGTTTTACCCGGCTTCAAATGGCACCCTGCACACATATCATTGTAGTCGGCGCCACCTGCCAGTAACCGCTCCGGTGCGTTTAGGTCGCTAGGAACCTTAATGTCACTGGCGGCGCGTGCGACGGAACGTTCACGCAAGGTTTCCAGCAGCCAGTAGGTCAGCCGATTGTGGGGAACGTCGGCGCCTATTGGATAGAGTCCGGAATACAAAAACGCCAGACCGCCAATGATCGATATCGCTGCTGCGATAAGCAGACATTTACCACAGGTTAGAAATTTGAAAGCGGCCATGACATCTCCATCCGGTTTGAATCTTAGCAATATCGCTCGAAATGATAGACCGTGGGTCGTCAGTGTTTGTGTTCAATCGATTCATCATTCGCGGTGTGTTCTTTCTGTACGCCGTCTTCTTGGTTTGCGTTTTCTGAAGCTTGATTATCTTGGTGCATGTCTTTCATACACTGCTGCATCATGGCCTGCATCACCGGATCATTCATGTCCATCTTGCTGTGATCCATATTTTTCATGGCGGTGCAATCCGGTTTTTCAGCGTCTTTCATATGTTCTTTAGGTTCATGGGCCTGTGCTGAGAAAGCGATGCCCAGTGTGGAGAACACGATGATAGTGGCTAGTGTTTTCATATTCATAAAGGTGTTCCTCATAGGTGTTTAAAAAGTTTCTATATCAACTTGGTGATTGTTAAAACCAGAATCGCAGTCCCGCGACGAATTGGGTGCCTGACGTATCTTGGCCTGCCGCGCGGCGGTAATCGGCTGTGTCGCCATAGGTGTCTGTCCATTCCACACCGATGTAGGGAGAAAATTGACGGCTGAATTCGTAACGCAGGCGCAAGCCCAAGGCGAGATCCGAGAGGCCCGACCCCAATCTATTATCAAGATCATCCTTGCCATACAGATTCAGTTCCGCGCGGGGCTGTAAAATGAGCCGCTGTGTCAGCAGCAACTCGTACTCGGCCTCGGCAGAGAGTGCGGTCCGACCGTCGTCGCCAACATAGGCAGTCACATCCAGCTCAAACCAGTAGGGCGCCAGGCCTTGCATACCAATTGCCAGCCACTGGCGATCCTTACCTTCGTCATATAGGTCAAGTCGAACGCCGAATTGGGTGTCGAAATAGGCGTTGAGCGCATGGCCCCACAACAGCTCGGTAGAACTTTCTTCCAGCGTGCCGTCTGCGATATCACCCTCCGCTTTGATGACAAAGCGGTTGTAGGTGGTGCCATACCAGGCCTGTATATCGTAAACCGTGCTATCGCTGTCTTCCTGATACTCCAGGCGATCGCCCAGAACGGACCAGAAGGCGTGCTCGTCCGCCAGTTTCAGTTGCCGTGGCCCCGGCTGTGCATAGGGGCCTTCGGTCAAGGTGTAACCGTCGGAATAAGCGTGGGGATCGCGGGCATCGGCTGGCGCACTACCACCCTGCATTTGCATATCGCCGTGATCCATTTGCGCCAGGGCCGTATTTACTTGAAGGGCACCGACAATAACAACCAGTGTTGTGAGATATTTCACCGTATTAAGTCTCATGACACCACCACCTCGCGGAACATGCCCGCATCCATATGGAACAGCAAATGACAATGCCAGGCCCAGCGGCCCAGATCATGGGGTGTGGTCAGGTAGCTGATGCGCTGCGCTGGTTGCACGGGAATGGTATGGCGGCGCACTCGCAATTCACCCTGGTCAGTTTCCAGTTCGCTCCACATACCATGTAAGTGCATGGGGTGGGTCATCATGGTGTCATTTTGCAAAATGATTCTAACGCGTTCGTTATGACGCAAGGAGACTGGTGTGCTTTTGCCGAATTCAAGCCCGTCGAAGGACCAGCTATAGCGTTCCATATTGCCGGTAAGGTGTAGTTCCAGCTCTCTTGCGGGCGGGCGGCGGTCATCCAGCACACCATCGATGGATTTCAGGTCGGCCAGCGTCAGCACGCGGTGGCCCTGTGGGCGCAGCCCACGCTGGCTTAAGTTACGCAGGCCAATACCGGGGTCGTCGAGATTGGTACTTGGCGTATCCACCCGTTGGTCAACCGAAGCCCCGTATTCGGTTCGGGCGTGGCGTATGGTAGATGAAGGTTTGGCAAGCGGGTTCTCAGAACCCTGCTGCATGCCGTGCATACTGTGGTCCATGGCCATACCGCCGGACATTTGGGAATGATCCATCTTGGTTTGGCCCATGGAGTCCATTTTCATCATGTCGTGGCCCATGGCGCCACCACCCATTGCTCCCATCATATCCTTCATGGTTAACCACTCGGGGGGATCGGGCTCTGGCACCGGTGCGATCAAGCCCTGTTGCACGGCCAGAGTGCCGCGGGCATAGCCGCTGCGTTCCATGCTCTGGGCGAAGATCGTATAAGCGTCGTCCTGGGGCTCGACCATGACATCGTAGGTTTCGCCGGGGCCAAAGCGGAATTCATCCACAGTGACCGGCTCGACATCCTGGCCATCGGCCTGGATCACCGTTAACTTCAAACCGGGAATGCGAACATCATAAAAGCTGTTGCTGGCGGCATTGATAAACCGCAGCCGTACGCGATCACCGCGCTGGAACAAGCCGCTCCAATTGCCCGCCGGGGTGGTGCCATTCATCAGGAAGGTGAGGGTGGCCGCCGACAGGTCCGCCAGATCGGTCGGGTTCATCCGCATCTGGTTCCACATCTGGCGTTTTTCCAGTGCCGCCTGCAAGCCCAGCTTGGAGACATCGGCTGTGAAATCGAAAAAGGTGGGCTGATTGAAGTTATAGACATCGCTTTGCACTTTCAGCTTGCTGAAGGCGCGCATCGGGTCTTCGTCGGTCCAGTCGGAAAGCTGTACCACGTAATCCTGATCGGCGCGGTGTCTTTCGCCTGCCCGTGGTTCAATGATCAGGGCGCCGTACATGCCCGTCATTTCTTGAAAGCCGGAGTGGCTGTGGTACCAGTAGGTGCCGCTCTGCCGTAGCGTAAAGCGGTAAACAAAGGTTTCCCCCGGTGAAATACCTGGGTAGCTGATTCCCGGTACACCATCCATTTGATAGGGCAGCAGTATGCCGTGCCAGTGAATGGAGGTGGCGACCGGCAAGCGGTTAGTGACGCGGATGGTGACGTCATCGCCTTCACGCAACCGTAGCGTCGGTGCCGGGATGGAGCCGTTGATAGTGGTCGCCATGCGAGTGACGCCAGTGAAGTTGACGGGTGTTTCGGCAATCACCAAATCGATTTCACGGCCGCTGAGCACTGGCGCTGAGTCCAGCGCGGTCGCGCCTTTTGCGGCGGCCTGCAACCAGGACGGTGTGGCGGCCAGCACGCCACCGGCTGCCAGGCCCTGCACGAAGCGGCGGCGACTAAGCTGCCAGGGCTGTTTGGGTCGGGGGAAACCATGGGTCATGAGTCAATCTCTTTTGGGATAAGTGATGGTTGTTCCACGTTCTGACTCCGCATACTAGCGAGCCGAGCCTGTCACCCGCATGACTCCTGGATGACAACCTTGTAATCCTGCAAAATTGTCGCTAGGTGTGATGATTCGAGTTGCCGATTTAGGGTTGATGAATGGCTCTGGGGAGCAGGGTATGAAAAAAGCTTGCGGCTACCCCATAACACTTGCCTTGAGTAGCATCCATATTGCCATGCCAAGCATCATGAGGTTTTCAGTGAGCGATATAAATCCCAAGGGGACGTTACTCTCGCCACCTACACAGGCGCACTTGAGCTCTCTTTTGTCAATGTACACGGCTTTAAATACCGAGACGGCACCGACAATCCCTATGAAAAAGGCAATTGGTATCGATACAAAAGGCAATACTCCGGCTATCATTAGCAAGCCTGCCAGGCCTTCACCATAGGGATACACGTACCCGTAAGGCACCCATTTTTGGGCAAGAAGATCATAGTTAAGAAACATGGTCGAAAAGCTTTCGACATCACGTATTTTCAAATAGGCAAGACCACACATTGAAAAAGCGATGAACCACTCGAAAGTGCGTAAAGACAGCCATTGCCCTTCAACAACCGAAGCCGAACCCGTGGCCATCAGAAAGGTCATAGAAAACAGAGCAATAACGGGCCAGTAAGTTTGTTCATTTTTGTCTTTTGGTTCTTTCCTAAAATACACAAGTAGGTCGTCGTACCCACCGATTCGGTTACCTCCCAGAAAGGTCTGAGGAGTGGTTTCAACATTATGCTTGTGCTTAAAAGCTTCGGTTTCCTCGTGATTTTTAAGGTGATGATCTTCTACCTGGAACCCTTGGGTCTCTAATAAATGTTTCGATTTTAAGCCATAGGGACAGAGATGATCCTCCATCACCATCCGGTACAGTTCAGCTGTCTTGGTGCCTGACATCGGTGTTCCCTCCTTTATATGACTGATATGACTGAATGAACAGCGCTTGAGGTGTCCTTCTGATGATGATAGTAGTAGGCTCCTGTCTTAAACATGACCATAGGATTACATATATGTAATCCTATGGTCATGTTTCTGTTGGGAAGAGGCAGATAGTCTTGAAGGAAACCCGGCATATATTGATAGTAGGAGCGGTGAAGCGATGCGGCTATTGGTGGTCGAAGACGAAATCAAAACTGGCGATTATTTACAGCAGGGGCTGACCGAGGCAGGCTTTATGGTCACGCTCGCGCGCAATGGCCTCGACGGCCATCATTTGGCGATGACCGAAACTTTTGATTTACTGGTGCTGGACGTCATGCTGCCGGACGTCGACGGCTGGCGGATCGTGCAGTCGTTGCGCGAGGCTGGCCGTCAGACGCCAGTGCTGTTCCTAACCGCCCGCGACAGCGTGGATGACCGCGTTAAAGGCCTTGAATTGGGGGCTGATGATTACCTGGTCAAGCCCTTCGCTTTTGCCGAACTGCTGGCCCGGGTGCGCACTCTGTTGCGCCGCAGTGCGGTGCCGGTGATGACGGATCAGATCAGGGTCGCCGACCTCACCCTGGATTTGCCGCGGCACCGGGCCACGCGCGCCGGTCGCAGGATCAATCTCAGCCACAAGGAGTTTTGCCTGCTGGAACTGTTGGTCCGGCGGCAGGGTGAAGTATTACCGCGCTCCTTGATCGCCTCCCAGGTATGGGACATGAACTTCGATTCCGACACCAATGTGATTGATGTGGCCATACGGCGCCTAAGAGCAAAAATCGATGACGATTTTGAGCCCAAGCTGATTCACACCGTGCGTGGCATGGGTTACAAGCTGGAGGTTGAAGACGACCATGACGAAGGTTAGCCTCGTCCGGAGACGACCACTGTCACTCAACAGCCGGGTGATGCTGTTTGTCGCGATGGCTATCGGTTTCAGTTTACTGATGATCGGTTATCTCGTGCTGAATGAAGTAGAGCGCCATTTTGCTGAACAGGATGCCGACGAGTTGGTGGTGATTACTCGTGCTGTTGAAGACGCTCTACAATCGGCGAAAGATCAGGACTCGGCACCGGAGGGCGCCCTTGCGCGAGCTGTTTCTGGTCACCATGGTGTCTACTTTCAAGTGTGGGATGATGCGGGACGTTTGGTCTATGGTCCTGAGGAGGGTGGACCTTCGCCACAAGAAAACACCTATTCTCCTGTGAGCCGTATTCAGGTAGACAATCTTTATACCTGGCAAACTGATGGCAAAACCTACCGTGGCACTATCACGCATACCCGCATTGAAGACCAGAATTATCGCATCGTTGCTGCTATCGATATGGATTTCCATATCCACTTTCTGGAAAATTTTCGGCGCAGTTTGTGGATGATTATGGTGCTGGCAGGCGCGGTGACTCTCTTGGCGGCCTGGTATGGCGTGCACCAGGGGCACGCGCCCTTGCGCGAGCTGAGTGCGACAATGAGTGATATTCAGGCGGATCGCCTTCATGTGCGTCTAGACCCTAACACCGTTCCCCGGGAACTGCAAAACCTTGTCTGTTCCTTTAATCATATGATTGGCCGCTTGGAAGACAGCTTCGTTCGACTATCCTATTTCTCCGCCGATATTGCCCATGAATTGCGCACGCCTTTGACCAACCTGATCACCCAGACCCAGGTGGGTTTGGGTAAGTCCAGAAGCCTGGAAGAATATCGCGAACTGCTCTACTCGAATCTTGAAGAACAGGAGCGCCTGACCAAAATGGTCAACGACATGCTCTGGCTGGCCCAGAGCGAACACGGCCTGCTCAAGCCTGTCTGGGAACCGCTGGATCTGGCTCGGGAAGTGCGCGAGCTGTTCGATTTTTTCGAGGCCCTGGCGGAGGAAAAGCACATCCAATTGGTGTTGGAAGGAAAGGCACCGATTATACAAGGTGACCGCGCTATGCTGCGTCGCGCATTGTCCAATCTGCTGTCCAATGCAATACGCCACACACCAGTGGGAAGAAGTGTGCTGATCCGTCTGGATTCATCGGGCGAGGGTAGGGCGTTACTCAGCGTACAGAATCCGGGGCCAGAAATTCCAGCCGAGCATTTGCTCAGGATTTTCGACCGGTTTTACCGGGTCGATCCTTCCCGGCAACGCCAAAGCGAAGGTGCTGGCTTGGGGCTGGCTATCGTCAAGTCCATAGTCGAGGCCCATGAAGGAAACATCGCGGTGATCTCCGAACGCGGCGTCACGCGCTTTACGATCAGATTTCCCAGAACAGGTGATGCAGGGAATATTGCGATGCGTGGTTAGCATCGAAGGCTCGTGTCGAGAGAACTGTAAAATTGTGAACGTCAGTATTAGGCTGTTGATATTCAATAGGGATGGAGCATTTCTATAGTGCTGGTAGGATTTTGGTCAAGGCTGGTTGGCTCGCGGCCTTTGAATTGACCCGTTTTCAAAAAAAGGATTTATTTTTAAGAAATTTCTGAGCATGGTATTTTTCATGGTATTACCGATTAGCGGGAAAATAAGTCGTTGAATACAAAAGATAAAAATGGCTTATTGATAATCGAGTGGGAGTAGGCGACACACCCACCGGGTGAGAATAAGTGTTTTTTATTTCGGTTCACCAGAGTCAATGCCAATGCCGGATGCGGGCGTAACTGCTACCTGGGACAGGCGAAGCCCGATATGACGACGCCTGGAAAGCCAGTGGTGAACGCGCCGGATGCCGATCACAGGGCCCACAGCATTGGATAGAGTCTCAGGCAGCGGCAGCCGTGATAACCTGTGCGAAATTAGGCGTACAGGAGAGCAGGCTCTTGCTGAAGTGTGAAGTATTGGAACCCAACGGAACCGCCGATGCGGCGGTGATTTGGCTGCATGGCCTTGGCGCCAGTGGGCACGATTTCGTTCCGGTGGTACCTCATCTGGGCTTGCCGGCTGGCCACGGTGTGCGGTTCGTTTTCCCCCATGCACCTGAAATACCCATCACAATCAACGGCGGCATGGTGATGCCGGGCTGGTACGATATACTCGCGATGTCGATAGAGCGCGAGATTGACCTGGCGCAGATTGAATCGTCATCTGCCGCCGTTCGGGAGTTGATCCAGCGTGAACTGGATGCGGGGATCCCGAGTGAGCGCCTCGTGCTTGCCGGGTTCAGTCAGGGCGGTGCGGTCGCCTACCACACGGCGCTGTCCTATCCACGGCCCCTGGGGGGATTGCTGGCGCTCTCTACGTATTTCGCGACCGCAAGGGAGGTAAGCCTTTCGGCGGCAAACAAGGCCCTGCCGATTGATATTTTCCATGGCACCCGAGACCCCATGGTGCCGGAAACAATGGGCCACACCGCGAGCCAGATCCTGCAAAGCATGGGCTTCGCGCCACGGTACCGCAGCTACCCCATGCAACACGAAGTGTGCATGGAGGAAATTGAGGATATCGGGCGCAGCCTCAGGGATTGGCTGAAGCTGGCTTGAGCATCATCTCAACGTGCATTGAACGTAGTCGTTGATTCGCTCAATGAAGATGAGGCTCCGGGCCGAGCCGTCCTTCGGCTCAGCATTAAGGTGCTTGAGTCGCGGTGAGAGAGTGCGTCGGCACCGAGCCCGCTCGCGGTACCGGATTGATCATGGCATGACCAGCAAGTCACACTCCAGCTCGTCAAGGACTTTCTCGGCGGCGTTGTTGTTCAACATGGCCGACAGGCCTGAGCGCGCTGAAGTGCCCATGACCACCATGCCGGCATTGATTTCGCGCGCCGTTTTGATGATGGCATCGTGTGGCTCGTCCATGACGATGTGCACACGCTCCCCGGGAACGCCACAGGCGCGTATCAACGAGCCTCTGTCGGGCCGGTTGGCGAGGTCCTTGTAGGCACTGATGTAGTGTACTTCCGTATCTGTCTGCTCGAAAAACTCACGGCACATATCCAGGATCTTCTGGTTCAGCGTGCGATAGGCCTCCTGATCACCGCGCGTATCCAGCGCGGCCAGAATGATGTCGGCCTGATTGCTGCCATCACCCTTGACCAGCAGCACGGGGCAGCTGCACTCACGGATGAGTGTCCAGTCGGATGTTCTTTTCAGGCGACGTTGCGCCGTGGAGTGCCGGTGGGAGGATTTCACCACACCATCCACGTTGTGGCGCTCGGAGGCTCTTACCACGGCACGGTACCAGTCATTGTCCCACTCCACCTCAATGGCGACGGGTATGCCCTTGTCGCGCAGGGGTGCCGCGGCTTCCGTTAGTACCTGCTGTTGACCGGCAATGCGCTTCTCGATTTCGGCGTCCTGATTGTCACCACGCGACAGCTCACCGTGGATGCAGCAGTACACTCGCACTTCGGCATCCGTATTCTCTGCGATGGTGAGCATTCGTGCGAGGGCTGGCTGCTGTTCCTGGGTAGGATCATAAACCACAAGATAATGGGTGGTGCTCATGCAATGCCTCTCTTTTTGCAAGATGGTGTATTTCGGACGCTATGACCAATTTAACGGCCCTAAATCCATGATAAGCGCCCTGTTCTGGGTAGCGCTGTCCCGTGGCAACGTCGACCTTCTGAGCCGCAGGCCAGGCTCGGCCTGCGAGATACTGTGTTGTCCCACAGCCAGCGACGGGTGTCACCAATTTCTCCTGAAAGAATGATGTTTTCACGACATAGGTCAATTCAGGCAAGCACTGACTGTGGTCAGATGCGCGAGCCCGGCGCATGCCGGGAGTTATTCGCATCTGGATCTGAAATCATGAAGAAAACCAATCACTTGTGCAGCCGGGTTCGCAGCTCCCATGCTGTTGATGATGCGGCTTTAAACAACCCTCTCCGGATCGTCCCTGGCACCGTTCTCGGCCTGTTTTGCCTCGGCCAGAGTACGTTTGCTGGCGCTGCCGAGTCTGTGGTGCCGGGCTTCACGCAGCACCCGGTGGGCTACCTGGCGCTGGCCATCTTCGCCATCGCTTACGTCTTCGTGATGCTGGAGGAGAAGCTGCACCTGCGCAAGTCCAAGCCTGTGCTACTGGCCGCCGGTCTCATCTGGTTTCTTGTGGCAGGTTTTGCCGCACTGAGTGGCGATACGGAAAGCGCCAACGCCGCGTTGAAGCACAATCTGCTGGAATATTCGGAGCTGCTGTTGTTCCTTCTGGTGGCGATGACCTACATCAATGCGATGGAAGAGCGACAGTTGTTCGATGCCTTGCGCGGCTGGCTGGTCAGCAAGGGGTTCAGTTACCTGAGCCTGTTCTGTATTACCGGTTTGCTGGCGTTCTTCATTTCGCCGGTGGCAGACAACCTCACCACGGCGCTGCTGATGTGCGCCGTGTTGATGAAGGTGGGTGAGGACAGTCCGCGCTTCATCAGTCTGGGTTGTATCAACATCGTGATTGCCGCCAACGCGGGAGGAGCGTTTTCACCCTTCGGTGACATCACCACGCTCATGGTCTGGCAGAAGGGCGCCGTGGAGTTCACCGAATTCTTCAGGCTCTTCATACCCTCCGCGGTAAACTTCCTGGTGCCGGCCCTGGTTATGAGCTTTGCGGTACCGCGCCAGCCGCCGCGAGACGCCACGGAGCCTGTGATCATGAAGCGCGGTGCCCGGCGTACGGTAGTGCTGTTCCTGTTGACGATCACTACCGCGGTTCTGGGGCACAATTTCCTGCACCTGCCCGCCGTGGTCGGGATGATGATGGGGCTCGCTTACTTGCAACTGCTGGGCTATTACCTGCGTCGCAGTTTTGCGCGCGGCGTTGCCAGGGAGCGGTCCTGGGCTGAAGCGACACAGAACACGCGTTTGCTGGAACGGCTGGACAAGGCGGTGCCCTTTGATGTGTTCAACCCGATGGCGCGAACCGAGTGGGACACCCTGCTGTTCTTCTACGGCGTGGTGCTGTGTGTGGGCGGGTTGGGCTATATCGGCTACCTCTCGGAAGTGTCCGAAATGCTGTATACGGACTGGAGTGCGACCGGCGCGAATATTGCCGTGGGCTTCATGTCCGCAGTGGTCGATAACATTCCGGTCATGTTCGCCGTGCTGTCCATGGAGCCCGAGATGTCACAGGGCCAGTGGCTGCTGGTCACATTGACGGCCGGTGTTGGTGGTTCCATGTTATCGATTGGATCTGCAGCGGGTGTTGCGCTGATGGGGCAGGCTCGTGGCTATTACACGCTTGTGTCGCACCTGCGGTGGACGCCGGTCATCATGGTTGGCTACCTGGCATCAATCGCCACGCACATGTGGCTGAATGCGGCCCTGTTCTGAGTCGAAGCGGGGAAGGAACCTGTGCTTTATCCGCCGGAGACCTCTGCACCTTCGATAGTAATCCGCTCGTTTCTTACCGGGAAGTGACCGTCGAAGGTCAGGAACAGGGGGTCACCCGACAGAAGCGCTCCGGATTCGGGTAGGCGCTGCACATGTATATGCAGATGGGGTTCGGTGGTTTGTCCTGAATTACCCACGTTGCCAATCCACGCCCCTGACGCCACACGGTCGCCGGGCGCAACGCGCACACTGCCTTGCCTGAGGTGGGCCAGCAGTACGATCACGCCATCGCACTGGATGGCCACGTGATTGCCTTCGAGTCGGGAGGTGTCTGTGGTCGGCACCGGCATGTCCTGCTGCCCATCGAAAACCCGAATGACGGCGCCGGAGCAGGGCGCAAACACGGGTTCGCCGAAAATGGCATAGGCAGCTGGCCGCTCTGGCCGCCAGCCTGCGGCCCGGAGCCCGAGGCGATCGATCTTGATCAGGTCGACCCCATAGGACTGGCCTCGATAGTCCGCCTGGCGTGTTGTCGTCGGTTTCAGGGTCATGACATGGCCGTTCACCCGTGAATTCGCGCCGCCATTGGCGACCAGGTAGGTGCCGGGGCCCAGGGGGAAGCGCATCGCGGTCGCGGTGCCGCCGCTTGGAATCCAGCGGCCTGTTATGGCCTGCGTGGTCAGGGTCAGGCACAGCAGGCCGATAACAGCGAAAAGCAGCGTCCCCAGGGCGCTGGAGATTGAGCGGTCCCGGTGTTTGCGCGAGCGCAACCTGAGCCGCGACCCGCCAAGAACGATGCCGAACCAGACGGTGAGGTAGAGGTAGGGCGTCCACCAGGGCGATATCATCCACACGCCAATCAGCAGCAGTGTCGTTAACACCAACCCCGTCGCCAGGGCCTGTACCAGAAAGCCCACTCCGCCCGACAGCGGCCGGAAGGCGAGCCACGCGATCAAGGTGACCGGCAGTACGATCTGGGTGCCTATTGCGACAAGGTCCAGGGCACTCATGTCGGTGGGGCGTCGGGAAAGCGTATGGCGCTGACCCGGACCTTGAAAAAAGGAAAATAGGCGGCCGTACCGTAGTGATTGCCCGCGATCACGCAGGTCGGCAGACGGTAGCCTGCAAACTCCCGAAACTCGGACAGCTCGCCGCCGAACGGCTGTAGTTGATAGTGACGCTGCGGGTTTGCATCGCTCCAGCGCTGGAACAGGACGCGCACTGGCGCACCTTCCGCATTCACGTGCACATCGACAGCTTGTTCCAGCAGGCCATGGCGCACGGTTACCCGCGCGCAGTCTTCACCCAGCGCCTCCCAGGAAACGCCGTTGCCGGGAAGCAGGCTGGCAGGCGCCCACAGGACAGCGTCAGCCACCAGTCGGCCAAAGGATGAGCGAAGATGGTCAGGCCCCGTTGCGCGGGCCACGGGTATCAGGTTCCAGAGCCAGAAGCGTGTCCACGATTTCCCGGGTAGCGCGCCGTCGGAGCCGCTGATGGCGCCGGACGTCATCGACCACAGGAAGCCATGCGGAGAGGCCAGAATCTGGCGCGCCTGCAGGGGACGGTACTTGGGCGCTTCCTGCGCACCCAGGCCGATGTCACCCGCCATGTCGACGTCGACCACGGGGGCTAACGGTGTGCCGACTTTGATGGTGTAGTGGAAGTAGCGTTGTGCAGGTTCCGGCAGGCCGTCAACCATAGCGGCCTGAAAGACTTGGCGGGTACCGGCGTGCAGCGCAATCAGGCGTCGCCACACTGCCTCCTCGCGGCGCCGGTCCCATTGTCTCCAAGCGGCCAGCGTTGCGAGCAATACGGCCAGCGCTGTGAGGAAAAAACCGGGGGATAGCATTGCGTCCTCCACGCACACGGGTCTCAGAATCGACAGGACATTCCAATAGGCGGCTTCGCGCTGCAGCTGGGACAGCGTGGGCCTGGTTCAACAGCTCACAACGCGATCCTTGCCTTCATGTTTTGCCTGATAGAGTGCCTTGTCCGCATTCGCCAGGAGCTCGGTTTGAGAGGTCTCGCCGGTTGCCTGGGTTGTGCCTATGCTGCAGGTAACCCTGAGCGTCTCGCCAGATGTCAGCGTAAAGCGATGCTCGCGCAGGGCTTTGTTGAAGCGTTCAAGTGCGAGTACAGCCTGTGTCTGATCGCACTCCGGCATCACGATCAAAAACTCTTCACCCCCGAAACGACCGATCGTGTCCGACTCGCGGCTCAAGGTATTCAGCAGCGAACCAATGCCGCGCAGAACATCATCGCCCGCGAGATGACCGTGGGTGTCGTTGATGCGCTTGAAATCGTCGATATCGATCATCGCCACCGCCAGCGGTGTATTGTAGCGCTGGGCGCGCTTGAGCTCATTACCCAGAGTGTCCAGCGCGTAGGTGCGGCGGTACGTGCCGGTCAGCGGGTCTGCCACGGCGAGCGCTTCGAGCTGCGCCGTGCGCTCCTGTACTTTCTGCTCAAGCCTTGAATTGGCCTCAAGGATTTCCTCGCGCGCGCGGCGCAGTTGTTCATTCGCGCTGACCAGCCTGGCTCGGCTGGGAATGCTGATGGCAATGGGTAGCAAGCGCCACGCGACTATGGCAGTGAGTGCCGACACCACGCCAGTGGAGATCTTTGCGATACCTTCGATAAAGTAATAGCCGTGCCAGACGTTGATCAGAGAGATCAGGTGCGTGACGCCGCACAGAAAAATGAACGCGGCGAACATGAGAAATATGCGATCAAACGCAAGGTCGTCGCGCTTCTTGACCAGCCGGATCAGTAGTACCGGGATCGTGAAGTAGGCAAGCGTTGTGAGTATGTCACCTCCGACATGCATGAACAGCAGGTCCCCCCGCCATAGCAGACAGTGACCGTGGGGCATGAGGCTGCCGTCCAGTAAACGCTGTATCAAATCCATGCCACGCTTCCCTGTTGTCTCATGAATGCACCCGCCCTAACGCCGGGGCGCGCGAGCCGCGGCGCCCGACCCCTGTTCAGCAGTATAGAACAGGTGCGTCGGCTGCACGCGGTTGCGAAACAGCGTTGCGCGGAATCAATAGGGCCGCTGCTGGCAGCCCCGTTGCCGACACGGCACGCATCCGCAGCGCATTACGGCGTTACGAGGTATTTCTCGCCCGTGCGCATGGCGCGGTAATCCATTGCCGCGTCTTTTTCCAGCATCTGTTCCAGCGTGACCCGTTCCTTGTAGTGGCTGGCGAAGGTGGTGGTCAGATTGTCGAGGACGCGTTTGCGCATACGCTGCACCGTTTCCATCCCGGCCTTTTGCAGGAAGGGGAACAGCAACCAGCCCGAGAGGGTGAACCCGAAGCCGTAGGAAGGAGTCAGTATGGTGGCGCCGAGGTCGAGACGTCCGTAGATGTACATCTTCTTTTCCTGGTTGGAACCGTAGCGGCTGAACTCCGTCATTTTAGCCACGGCGACTTGCTCCATCGCCTTGAAGACGTTGTCGGAGTTGTTGCCGCCACCAATCGGGTCGAAACCGAGGTAGGCGCCGGTTTGCTCGATCGCCGCGCGCAGTTGCGCCATGTAGTCAGCATCCGACGAGTTGACCACGTATTTCGCCCCCTGCCCCTTGAGCAGGTCCACCTGCTCCTGTTTCCGCACGATGTTGACCAGCTCCAGGTCGTCCTCAAGGCATATCCGCTGCAGCATCTGGCCCAGGTTGGAGGCGGCTGCCAGGTGAACCATCGCCGTGTGCCCCTCCATTTTTGCCGTCTCGACAAAACCGAGGGCGGTCATTGGATTGACGAACGCCGATGCGCCATGCTCGCATGAGTTCTCCCCCAGTGGCAGGCACATCTTGGCATCGGCGATGGCGTATTCAGAGAACGCATTGCCGGGCACGCAAGCGACGCGCTGGCCGAGCAGCGCCTTGGCTGTCGGGCTCTCTCCGGTTGCCACCACGGTGCCCGCGCCCTCATTGCCTACCGGCATGCGCTGACCGTGGCGCCCTTTGGAGCCGCTGAGGAAGGGTTCCGGCATTTTCGCCACGACCTTCCCCGGGGAATATTTGGCGTTCTCCAGATCCGCCGCGCTGAACAGCAGCGCGAGGTCCGATGGGTTGATCGGCGCGGCTTCCATCCGGACCAGCACCTGATCGCCCTTGGGATCCGGGAAGGTGCTGGTGGCAATTTCCACCGTGAGGGTGCCGTTCTTCTCCAGGGTGGTGAAAACCTGCTTTCCGGTTGTGCTCATCGTTGCTCTCCTGATCGTGTACGTGATGGGTTTGGCGAGGGGGCTGGCCGCGCCAAACCAGGGCGCCTAGCCTATCACGGAATTGACGGGATGATGGTCAGGGTGTCCGGCAACGGCGGCTGCAAACCCGGTCACGACGGCCTTGAGCGGTGTGCAGGTAGCGCAATCACCCGTTTGTACTAGGAGTCCGGTGCGCGCAGGCGTTAAGCTTGTGGCTGTTTTTTGCATCCACACAGGGGAAATGCGTCATGGCAAGATTGGAAGGCAAAGTCGCCATCGTTACCGGGGCCGCCCGGGGCATGGGGGAGGCGACCGCAAGGCTGTTGGTGGAGCAGGGCGCCTGCGTGGTGTTGGGGGATGTTCTGGATGAGCCGGGCCGCAAGGTGGCCGAAGAACTTGGCGAGAAGGCGGTGTATGTTCATTTGGACGTCACCGACAAGGCGCAGTGGCTGGCGGCAGTCGAAGCCAGCAAGCAGTTCGGCACGCTCAATGTGCTGGTCAACAACGCGGCGATCCTGATCCACAAGACCATCATGGATACCACCGAGGAGGAGTTCATGGCGGTGGCCCGGGTCAACCAGTTGGGCGTGTTTCTCGGCATGCAGTCGGTGTTTCCCAGCATGAAGGCGGGCGGCGGTGGCTCCATAATCAATATCTCGTCGATCGACGGCTTCCAGGCAAAGAACTCCCTGGTGGCCTATGCCGCCAGCAAGTGGGCGGTGCGCGGCATGACCAAAACCGCCGCCCTGGAGATGGGCAAGTACAACATCCGGGTCAACAGCGTGCATCCCGGGGGGATCTACACCGATATGCATGGCAAGGACTTCATGACCCGCGAGCAGGCAGATGCCACCTACGCAAACCAGGCCTTGCCGCGCGTCGGGATGCCCAGCGAAGTGGCCGCAGTCACTGTGTTCCTCGCCGGGGATGAGGCCAGCTTCAGCACCGGTTCGGAGTTCATGGCCGACGGTGGTTGGCACGCAGGTAGCGTGTTCACGGCCCTGCCCCAGTTGTAGGGTGCGCGCGCCAGCTGCCCGTCGGGTTGCGGCGTGCTAGCGGATTTCGAAGCGGAACCCGGCGTAGAGCGCTCGCTCCTGCGCCGGTTCGATACCGTCTGAGCGCACCCGGCTGTAGTAATCCTGATCCAGCAGGTTGTTGACGCCGCCGT
This sequence comes from uncultured Haliea sp., assembly GCF_963973825.1. Taxonomy (NCBI): domain Bacteria; kingdom Pseudomonadati; phylum Pseudomonadota; class Gammaproteobacteria; order Cellvibrionales; family Halieaceae; genus Haliea; species uncultured Haliea sp. Next base: position 206,000 of record NZ_CAXBAE010000005.1, on the reverse strand, counting down.
ACAGGGTCCAGCGGTCACGGTGGCGGTACTCTATGCTGAAGTCCAGCACTTCGTAGGCCGGTATTTCTCCGTCAATTCTGCTGGCACCCGTGCCGCTTGCGAGGTTGGAGTCCTGCCAGTATTGCTCGCCGACCAGACTGGCAGTGAGCGCCGCGTTCCATGGCCCACGGTCAACGATAAAACCGGTGCGAATCAGGTAGTCGGGTGCAAACGCGGTGCTGTTGCCGATCAGGTCAGCCTCCAGGCTGCGGGTGATTTCGGTGTCCAGGAGCGAGCCGTTGGCGAACAGCTTTAAAGTGTAGGCGGCATCGGCAACCAGGTGGTATTCCACACCGAACTCAATGCCCTGGTGCCGCGAGTCGCCACTGTTGACGCGCTCCACATCGCTGATGTTGACCTGAATCTGTTCGATCTTGTCCTCGAAATCGATGCGAAACAGGCTCAGGTCGAACAGCAGCCCGTCGCGTGGCTCGCTGCGGTAACCGATCTCATAGTTGACTGCACGCGAGATATCCGGGTTGTTGCTTCCCGCCAGTTCCGAGGACGGATTGATCAGGTCATCAAACCGCTGTGGGCGGTAGGACTCCGAGACATTGGCATACAACTCGGCGTGTTCGCCGGACTGGTACATCAGCCCCAGGCCGAAAAGCGCCTCGTGATAGGTTCTGTCAGTGTCGATGGCATCACGATTCAGGCTTGCATTCTTCACCGGTTCACGCAGGTCGTAGTTGATGCGCTCCAGGCGCAGCGTGGGCACCACGCTCAGCTTGCCCAAGCGAAACAGGTTCTCGAAAAACAGCGCGTTGTAGGTGAGCACACGGTCCTGGCTGAAGGCGAGGTCCTCCGGATTCTGCGCACTGGATCGAATGTCATCGCTGACGTGACGCGTGCGCGGGCTGTCGCCCAGGTACGCGGTTGTGCCCGCGGTGAGTACGTTGTTCTCCCCCCAGGACAGGGCGTAGCGCAGGTCGAGCCCATAGTTGGCAAACTCCTGCTCGTCAATCGCCGTGGTGTCGGGTTCATTTGCCGGGTCCGTGAACATGGCCGAGCGTCGGCTCAGGCGGTCCATGGAAGAGTACCAGGCGCTGGCATCCAGTGTGGACGAGGCATTGATCTGCTGACCATACGTCAGTGTGGCGATGACCTGGTCAATCTCGACTCGGTTGAAGGGCGATTTCACCAGATCGCGGTCGGTGGCGTATTCCTGGGAGGTCAGCCGGCCCGCCTCGCCCGAGTCGGACTGGTAGAGATCCAGGTCGAAGCCCAGGCGGATGTCCTGCAAGCCCTCCCAGGCGATGCCCAGGTAGCCGGCATTGACGCGGTAGTCCTCATTGGTTCGAGGCCCGTCGGCGCTGCGATGGTCGAACGAGGCCAGGACGCCGATGTCGCCCTGGGACCAGTTCACTTCGTTATAAGTGCTGTACAACCCGTCGCTACCCATTGCCTGGTCCGTGCTGAAGGCAGTTTCGGCATCGGCATCCGCGCGCCGTGTCACCAGATTGAGTACCGGTCCGACCTGTGGCCCATACAGCAGGCCGCCACCGCCGCGCACGAATTCAATGCGTTCGACTCGCTGGGCGGCAGGCATATAGTAAATCGTCGGATAACCGAACAGGTCAGCCGCGAGTGGTATGTTGTTCTGGAAGAAGGCGACGTATTCCGACTCGTGTGGGTTGCCCAGGCCCCGGTAGTTGATGTTGTAGATACTGGGGATTTTCTGGTCGGATACGAACAGGCCGGGCAGTCGCGAGAACATTTGCCGCAGGTTTGGTTCGACAAACACGGGCTGCTCGCCGAGGTCGACAAAGCTTGTTTTCTTGCCCTCGAAGATCTTGCCGTCCTGCAGGGCAGGGAGGGTGCCCGAGACCCTGGCGTCAGTCGGTAGCCCGTATACGTTGACGACTTCGAGGGTGTCCGGGTCTGTGGCGGCGGAGAAAGCGGTGAATGAACAGGTACCCAGCAGAAGGCCCGCTGCAAAACGCGCTGTGAACATCGCGATATCACTCTCTGATGCGAACGAAAATGAGAATGATTATATTTAAAATGAAGTGCAATGCAATGGGGCGATGCGCGCCCTGCAGTCGTAATGCCTATCGGTGCGCCGGTATTTTCCGCCTCAGGTCATTGCGGAAACCATGGACTCAATCTCCTCCTGGTGCTCTGTGAGCAGCGTGTGCAGCTTGCCTGCATCCATGCGCATGCGCGCCAGCGAATCCAGGTCGCCCAGTTGCTTTGCAGCATCCACACCCGCGCGGGCAATGATATTGGCGACCAGCAGCAGGTCGCTGAGATCTGCAGCGTCAATGCGATTTTTGTCCTTTACCTCCTGCTCATCTACCGCAATGGCAATGGTATCGGGGAACTCCCAGGCCTCCACAATCGCGCGCGCCACGCCGGTATGCCACTGGTTCAGCAGGGCGCGCAATGCAGCGCGGTCAGTGAACAGGTCCGGGTGGTCAGAGGCCTTGGTGAAAATGTAGAACTTGCCCACCGAACTCAGCAGCCCGGCCAGCATCGCCTCGTCCGGCTTGCTGACGCTGCGCACATTTTTGGCAAGCAGGTAGGCGATTGACGCCACCCGAACGCTCATGCGGCGCAGTTCGTTCAACTCACCGAAGCAGGCGCTGCCGGGGGGCACTTTGAACGCTTCACGTGCCGCAAACGAGGTCGCCGCGTTCTGCACCATGGTCATGCCCACGCGCGAGATGGCCGTGGGTATGTCGGTAACTTCAATGGGCCCGCGCCGCACCATCGCGGAATTGGCCATGCGCATCAGCCGCGCCGCGAGCGCAGGCTCTTTGGCGATGATGGCGGCGAGCGCCCGGTTATCCGCCGCGGGATCCTGAATGCATTCGCGCACCTTGACGGCGGTATCGGGAAACGGCGGCAGGTCGAACTCGCCCTTTTGCAGTTCGGCGCCAAGCTGCTTGACGAACGCCAGCGCAGCGAGGTCGATGGGGGAAGGCCCCGCAGGTTGCACTGCGGCGTCCTCGGGTTCCTTGAAGGGGTTGACGTGTTTTGAGGAGGTTTGTTTTATGTCGTTTTTCATTGCAGGCGCCCTGAGTCATGCTTAACCATGTTTTCGTAGAGTATAAGATAAAACACGACGGTTCAGTGACGGTGGAAGTGGGTTCATTGCGGGCAGGGGACGTATGTCAGGATCGCTCGGCGAGTGGCGGATTTTTCGCTTGAAATGTGTCCATATGTCCAATAATATGGACATATGAACATCGACAAGGCGTCAATCGTATTCAACGCACTCTCACAGGAAACGCGGCTGCGCGCTTTCCGCTTGTTGGTGCAGGCGGGGCCGACGGGTCTTCCCGCTGGCGCGCTGAGTGAAGCCCTGGGCACGCCGCACAATACGCTGTCCTTCCATCTCAATCATCTCTCACAGGCGGGCATTCTCTCCTCGCGGCGGGAAGGGCGCTCGATTATCTACAGTGCGGACTTTCAGGCCACACATGAGCTCATCACCTTCCTGGTGAAAGACTGCTGCAGTGCGGACTTCGCGACCATTCGCGAGGACAGTACATCCGCCTGTTCCATTATTGAGCTGGCACAGTGCTGTGACCCGCCATCTCCTGACGCGTCATGACAGCGTGCAGGCCATACCTGAGCGTGTCGATCGGCGGCGTTCATGCGAGCTTTGGTGACATTCCTGGAAGGGTAGTTGTATGAAGAAGGTGCTTGTTCTCTGTACGGGCAATTCCTGCCGATCCATCATGGCCGAGGCCATGATCAATCAGTTGGGGGAGGGGCGATATACCGCCGTCAGCGCCGGCAGTGAGCCAGCGGGCTACGTGCACCCGGGCTCCATCGCGGCCCTCCAGCGCCATGGCTTCGGCGTGGGTGAACCCCGCAGCAAGTCTTGGGATGAGTTCGCCGATCAGGCGTTCGATATCGTCATCACGGTCTGCGACCGCGCCGCGACGGAAAGCTGTCCCGTGTTTATCGGGAACGTGGCAAAGAAACACTGGAGCACACCGGATCCTGCCAGCGTTCAGGGGAGCGAGGAGGAGGTGGCTAAAGCATTTGACAATGCCCTCACCCTGCTGAGGGACCGCATAGAGAAGGAACTACCATGAGCAGTGCCAACACTTCGTCCATGGGCTTGTTCGAGCGCTACCTCTCACTCTGGGTCGCGCTGTGCATCGCGGTTGGCATTGCCGCCGGCGTCGCCCGTCCCGGTGTTTTTGCTGCTATCGCCGCTTTTGAGTATGCGAGCGTGAATCTTGCGGTGGCCGTCTTTATCTGGGTGATGATCTTCCCCATGATGGTGAATGTCGATTTCGCTTCACTGCGCGATGTAGGCAAGCGCCCCAAAGGTCTGTGCATCACCCTCGTCGTCAACTGGATCGTCAAGCCATTCACGATGGCTGCCCTGGGGATCTTCTTTTTTGAGTCTGTGTTCGCCGGTCTTGTGGACCCGCAAACGGCCCAGGAATATATTGCCGGGATGATACTGCTCGGTGTCGCACCCTGTACGGCGATGGTGTTTGTCTGGAGTCAGCTGGTGCGAGGCGATGCCAACTACACGCTGGTGCAGGTGTCGATCAACGACCTGATCATGGTGTTCGCCTTTGCACCACTGGCCGCCTTGCTGCTGGGCGTGACCGACATCGTTGTGCCCTGGGATACGCTGCTGCTCTCGGTGGTGCTGTATGTTGTTGTGCCGCTGGTCGCGGGTTACTTCACACGCAGCATGCTTGATGGCGGCGGCAGCGATGAACGTATCAGTGCCTTCACTGCAAGACTGAAACCCTTCTCGATTATCGGGTTACTGGCAACCGTCGTCCTGTTGTTCGGCTTTCAGGCACAGACGATTCTGGACAAGCCGCTGGTGATTGCGCTGATTGCGGTACCCCTGCTGATTCAAAGCTACGGGATCTTTTTCATCGCCTACGGCTGGGCTTACCTGTGGCGTGTGCCTTTCAGCACAGCAGCGCCTGCCGCCCTGATTGGCACGTCGAACTTCTTCGAGCTGGCGGTTGCGGTGGCTATCAGCCTGTTTGGGCTGCACTCGGGTGCTGCGTTGGCGACTGTGGTGGGTGTGCTGGTGGAAGTGCCGGTCATGCTGTCGCTGGTCGCGCTGGCGAACCGTACGCGTGGTTATTTCGCCTAGTTGGATCAAAGGGGTCCCGTTGCCGTGAGCGCTGACCCCCACGCAGGTAGTTGTCAAACCCGGCTTTTGCCGGCCTCTCTCAGCTGATCGACAATCCGCTGGTCTCGGCCGTAGACATCCCGGCGGAACACCACGTCATCACCGACCGCGAATGCGGTGAAGTAGACAAGGTAAACCGGTATCGGATCCTTCAGGTAAGCGGTTGTGGTTTCGCCGGATTCAAACAGTCGATCTACCTGCGTCAGGTAGTTGCTCTTGTCGTGGTTCAACACCCACTCGATGAGCTTGCGTGGCTCAGCGAGGCGAATGCAGCCGGAGGAGAAGGTGCGCTCGGATTTCCTGAAGAGTGCCTTGTCGGGCGTGTCGTGCAGGTACACGCTGTGTTGATTCGGCAGCATGAACTTTACCTTGCCGAGGGCATTGTGGTCGCCCGGTAGCTGGCGCAGGGTGAACTGCCCGGGCCGCACCGTCTGCCAGTCTACTTCCGTCACGGGAACGAATTCCTGGCTGCCCGCCAGTCGTGCCTGGTAGCCTGCCGCTGCCAGCGGGGCCGGATCCTGCCGCAGCAGCGGCAGTTTGTCCTTGACGGCGATGCTGTAGGGAACATTCCAGTAGGGAAAAAACACCAGATACTGCATATCTTCGGTAAAGATCGGGGTTTCGCGGTACGGACGACCGACAATGATGTCCATTGTCAGCGCCTCCGCGTTGTTTTCGATGACCCGCATCTGGAATGCCGCGATATTCACCCGGATATAGGTTGAGGGGGTGTCTCGCGGCAGCCATCGCCAGCGCTCGAGGTTGGCATCCAGACGATCAATCCACGAGAATCGCGTGGCATTGAGAACTTCCAGGGTGGCGTTGCCCACAATGCCGTCTGCCTCAAGCCCCGCCCCCTGCTGAAACGTGACAACGGCCTGCCTGAGTTGTTCATCGAAGGTGCCGGAGTGCTCGCCAGGTCCCAGCAGCCTTTCCTGCAGCTGTGCCACCCGCGGGCCGCTGGCGCCGGGTTTCAGGGCGGGGCCGCCATCCACAGGGCGGCTGGTGGCGTCTGCTGCGGTGGACAGTTCAGCGCGCTTTGCCACCAACGCCCAATATTCCGGCGTTTGCGGCCACAGGGCATGCAGCAGGTCACTGAGCCCCTTGCCCTGTGCTACCAATTGCTGCAGCAGGCCTCTGGGATCAATGGACTCACGTTCCAGGTACCACTGGTCGTCCACCTGTGCCACGGCACCGCGGTAGCGGTCTCGCACCTGCGACAGCAAGGCATCGGTGTACAGTACATCCAGCTGTGTTTCCGGCAGGGTGCCCGCCAGCAGTTCATCGTAGTGGTAGCGATGCAGCGCAAGGCCGTGGTCAGCGGAGCGCAGTATCTCGCGTTGCAGGTCTGTGCGCAGCGAGGCCAATGGCCCATCGGCGAACCACAGGGGCTGGTACTGGTAGTCGCCATAAATGGCCGAGAGGTCATCCACGTTGCGCACCAATGATGCAGTGCTTGCGTGATTGCCACCGTTCAGGTTTTCAATTTCCAGGCGCAGGAACTCACTGTTTGCGGCAAACCCCAGCTGGGTGACGCAACTGAGGAACAGCGAGAGCAAGAGATGCGTTTTCAGATGGTCTATCCCTAATGACTTCATGCCATCACGATAGCACAAACCGACTTTTATCTGTGCAGGCACGTGTCAGCACGGTTTTTTACGGTGGCAGTGCCGTTACACAGGCCCGGCCTGTTGTATAGTGATTGCCGGGCACAACACGGATTCGGGCAGAAGATCACCATGCCAGGAGAGTTCCTCATGCCAGCGCTCCGCCGTCACCGGTGGCAAGGGTATGTCCTAGACAGGGCGCGGGCGGCTGTGTGTTGCTGTCTTGTCGCTGTGTGGCTGACACCGGCCTCAGCAAGCACCGTGCGGGACAGCGTTGATGGATCGGTTGCAGAAACGGCGGCGGAGACTGCGGAGAGCCCCTGGTTGCTGACGCCGGTACTGAGCAGCAACCCCAAGCTGGGCACATCGTTTGGCGGCATGGCGGCATACATCAAGCAGTTTCATCCCCAGGCGCCGCCCTCCACCTTTGGCGGCATGGCGACCTACAGTACCACCGATTCCTATGCCTACGGCGTTTTTGCGCGCGCCTACCTGGGGCCTGACAAGCATCGTATTGCACTGGCGCTCGGTGGTGGCAAGGCCAATAATCGCTATGAAAATTTCCTGGGCTCCGGCCTGACGGCAGAAACGACCGACCAGATCAATGCCCTTTACGGCAGCTACCTGATGCGGGTCAGTAAGCACTGGTACGTCGGTGGCCATGCCGTGGTCAATCGCTACGGGATGTTTGGTGGCAACGAAATGGCCAGTCTCGTCCTCGACGCTCTTGAGCTGGGGGGGTTCAACTCCAATGCGGTTGGCTTGAAAGCACAGTACGACACGCGGGACAACACGCAGTCCCCCGGCAGCGGTTCCTACCTCCGGTTGAGCCAGCTGGCCTATCGGGAGGCGCTGGGCGGCGATGTGTCGTTCGACATCTTCCTCGCCAGCTTCAGCCGCTATCTGGCGCATGGACGCGGCTCAGTGCTGGCGACCAACCTGTCCACGCGGATGACGGGGGACGCGCCGCCCAGTGGCTATTCAACGCTTCGTACGCGCGGATATATCCCCGGGGAATTCAGGGCACCAAATTCCCTGGCCCTCGAGGTTGAGGAGCGACACTACGTGGCGCCGCGTTGGCGCTTGGCGGCGTTTGCCTCCCTGTCCTGTCTGTTTGATGACGCGGGCGATTGCTCGGAGGAGGAAAGCCTGTATCCGGCAGTCGGTTTCGGGGTGCATTTCGTGATTCGGCCCGAGGACAAAATGATCGTGCGGCTCGATGCTGCCTGGGGAGAGGCGGGCAGCCACGGTGTGTACATGAGCTTTGGACAGGCTTTCTAGGGTCAGGCGCTACGGGCGCACCGATCACCCGGCTGCACGTTGCCTGATGCGCACACCGTCCCCAAGGCTTGAGCCCGGATACAGCACAATCGTGTCCCCCGCTTGCAGGCCCTCCAGTACCTCCGCGTCAATACCGTTGTTGCGTCCAATCGTAACGGGGGTCAAGCGGGCTTTGCCGCCCTCCTCGCGGAATACAGCCCAGTCGCTGCCGTGCCTGAACAGTGCGCTCGCAGGCAGTTTCAGGACGTTGTCGGCTTCCCAGATGATAATCCTGGCCTCAACACGGTAGCCGTGGCCCAGTGCGCGACGTGCGTCTGCGGGCTCTGTAAACTGCACGATCGTATTCACGCGCTGCTCCTCCACGCCCAGCGCGGAAAACTTGGTGAAGCCCAGCGGGTCTACGCGCTCCACAACGCCGTGCAACGTTGCCGGTCCGCCCCAATCCTCGAGGATCACCGGGTCCCCCGGGGACACCTTGACGGCGTCCGTAGACAGCAGTTCCACCACCACTTCGAGGTCGTTCTCGATATTGCCGATCTCGAGAATGGCGGTGCCGGCCGGTAAGGTTGTTTCGCTCTCCTGCAGCACGCGCAACACGCGCCCTGTTGCCGGGGCATACAGGGGGATGGCCTCGCGCTGCGTGAGTATCGCCCCCGCGGGCGCATCCGCATCCTGAAAGCTGATCAGGCTTGCGCGCGCGTTGGCGAGCTGCGCTTCGCGCATTGCGATAGCCGCCTCCGCGGTACCCAGCACAGCCTCGGCACTGCGCGCCGCGCGCACCGCGCGGTCCAGGTCCGCTTCGCTGACCATGGCATTTCCGCGCAAACGTCGCACGCGCTCTAGGTCGGTCTTTGCCAGATCACTGTCGGCAACGGCCTTGTTCAGCTCAGCGCGCGCCAGCCGCAGGGCGGCCTCGGCGGCGGCAACTTCGGTCAGGGCCTGCTCCCGGGTGCGTATGTTCAGTGCATCGGGGTTGCTGGGCAGCATTTGCGCCACAACGGTCTGGTTGTGCACAACCGCATCGCCGGGCAGGACCTCGACGCGCTGCAGGCGACCGGCAACGGGGGTCGCGAGCACGTAGGCATCGTGCACACGAGTGCGTCCCTCTTCGTCGATGGTGACCCTCATCGTCCCACGTTCTACGACAGCCAGGTCCACCAGCAGTGGCCGCGGCCAGAAGGCGAAGACCAGCGAGGCCGCGACGATCAGGCCCGCTGTGAGGCTGATGATTGGTCTGGAGTGCTTTCTGGTCATGATGCTATTCCCGTGCCTTGAGTGCCGATACCAGATCGGTGCGGTCCAGGTCCCTCTTCACAAGCCAGCCCGAGAGAGTGGCTGCGGCGATGACGGCAAGTGCTGCAGCGCCGTAGCCGGCCGGTTGGACCGTGGCCGGAATCTGGTAGAGATCGGTACTGAAACCCGCCGCGACCGCAAACGACAGGTAATAGCCCAGCACCGCGCCCAGTGGCAAGGCAGCCAGTGTAACCAGTGCGAGTTCACCGAGCAGCACAAACGCAGCCTCACGGTGCGAAAAGCCGATGACGCGCAGACTGGCCAGATCCCGGGCGCGCTCGGCGTAGGCGATGCGTGCTGCATTGTAGATGATGCCGAAGGTGATGATTCCAGCCACCGCCATCATGATATAGCGCATGGCTCCCGCACCCGAATCCATTTGGGTTTGCAGGGCATTTCTGGCGTCCTGTTTCAGGCTCACGCTCGCCACTGCCGGCATGTCCTTGAGCCCGCGGTAGACAGCGTTCTGGTGGGTACTGTCCAGGCGCAGGTAAGCACCGGATACGCGGTTTGGCTCTCCCAGTGCGCGGTTGAGTGCGGACAGTTCCATATAGGCTGGCGAACCCAGCAGGGTTTGTGCGATGCCCGTCACCGGTATGCGCAGCGTCGGCCGCCTGCCTTCGCGGACCTCCAGCGTCAGCAGATCTCCCACCCGTACCTGGAGGATATCTGCCAGCGCCTCCGCGAGCACAATGCCTCCGGCCTGCAGCGGCACAGCCGCCATGCCGCTGTCCACTGCCCGGTACAGGCGTGCGTCGGTCGTCAGACCGCTGACGACGCCCAGGTGGCGCTGGACACCGTGTCGCAACACTGCAGACACATGGCGAGCGGGTTGTGCGTCAAGGACGCCGGGCATACGGCGCAGGTTATCCAGCGCGGTATCGGACAGCGGTTCGTTGAAGGTGACGCTGACGTCACTCTGGTCGATGACATTAAAGGTCAGGTCGATCGCCTGGTTGAAGCCATTCATGATGCCGATCATGGCGACCGATAGCGCCATGCCAGCCGCGATACCGCCAGCCGCGCCCGCCATACGTCCGGGCTGTCGGGTCAGGCGGCGCACCACCATCCGGCTGGGTTGGTCCAGCACCGACTGCAGGGAGCGGGCAAGGTCGCCGAGAGGGCGGTAACGGGGCGGGGCGGGTGGCTGCATCGCTGCCGCCGGGGTCAGGCGAAAAACACGCCTCAGGACCGTAACCCCTCCGGCAGATGCGGCACCGATACTGACGCTGAATGCGGCGATGAAGGATACCGGATCAAGCTGGAAAATCAGGAAGGGGAATTTGAAATAGAGAAGATACAGGTCAATCAGGGCGCGTCCGGCGAGAATGCCCAGTACACAGCCCACGGTTGCTCCGCCGGCGGCGATGGCGAGAATCAGCTTGAAGTAATGTCCTGCGGTTTCGAGATTGCTGTAGCCAAAGGCCTTCAGCAGGCCGATCTGCCCACGCTCAGCCTCCACCATGCGGAAAATGACGATGTAAAGCAGGAAGGCGGCGACGGCGAGGAAAATCGGCGGTACCGCTGCCGCGGTCGCGCGCAGGCTGGCGATCTCTTCGCTGATGAACCGGTTTGATCCGTGGTCTGCCACGGTGTAGGCGCCGAAGCCGCCATAGGGCTCAAGCAGGCGATCGACCGCATGGATCACCGCAGACGGTTCCGCGCCCCGGCCAATGGACAACAGCGCTTCGTTAAAGGCCCCTTCCAGGTCATAGGCCGCTGCCAGGGTCTGCATGCTGATCCACATGACACCGTAGCGTGCATCGTCAGACATCAGCTCTCCGGGTGCCGTTGTGTAGAGAAATTCCGGCGCCTGCGCGAGACCGACGATGCGCAGCGTGTGGCGGGCGCCGTTCAGGGTAATGTCCAGCGTATCTCCGGGTCGCAGGCTGTGTGCCTCGGCAAAACCTTTGAGCAGCAGGATTTCGTCGTGGCGATCACTTTGCGGGGCGCGACCGGCGCTCAGATAAAAGCCGTTCAAACGCGGTGTGTGGAATTCGGGCAGGGATACGACCCTAGCGCGCAGCGGGATGTCCAGCCCCGGCAGGTCGATCAGCGCATGCCCGGTGATGCGTCCCTCTACCGCGGCGACGGAGGGCAGTGCACTGAGCTCCGCGAGGAGATGTCGAGGCGCGCGCTTCACCGGTGCAAACACGTCAGCCAGGCGGTATCGCTCGTAGTAGGCTCGCCGGGTTTCGTCCAGGGAGGTCACCAGGCCAGACATCATCACCAGCAGCAGAACACCGACGGCTATGACCGCGCCAATCGCCGCCGCCTGACCCTTGATCCGCCAGAGGTCCCGGACCAGCTTGCGATCCAGGGGCGTCACGGCCGGCTCACCATTCGATCTCGCTGGGGTCGCGCTTGTCAGGATTGCGCTGGATATCCCGAATGCGGCCGTCGGCAAAGTGAATGACCCGGTCTGCCATGTCCGCCGTTGCTGCCGCATGGGTCACAATCAGCACCGTAGCGCCCAGCTGTTCGTTGACCTCCTTGAGCACCCGCAGCACGGCCCGTCCCGTATTGCTGTCCAGAGCGCCGGTGGGTTCATCGCAGAACAGGACGTTGGGCTGTTTCGCCACAGCGCGTGCGATGGCGACGCGTTGCTGCTCACCCCCGGAGAGTTGGCTCGGAAAACTGTCGCCGCGATCACCCAGCCCCACCAGGTCCAGGGCATGGGCAGGGGGCATGGGGTCGCTGGCGATTTCTGTGACAAGTTCGATGTTTTCCTGGGCAGTGAGTCCCGGCATCAGGTTGTAGAACTGGAAGACGAAGCCCACGTGATCCCTGCGGTAGCGGGTGAGTTGCGCATCCGTCATTGCCGCAAGATTCTGGCCCTGGAACAGCACGTCGCCCCGGCTGGCCCGGTCCAGTCCGCCGAGGATATTCAGTAGCGTCGATTTGCCGCTGCCCGAGGGGCCGAGCAGTACCACCAGTTCGCCGGCTGGAATGTCGATATCCACGCCACGCAGGGCCTGCACCTCGGTCGCGCCCTCGCCGTACACTTTCCAGACATCCCGCGTTGTGAACGCATTCCGGGATGGGTTTCCTGATTGCTTGTCCATCGTGTCACCTTCCGATGATCCGCCGCTGCGGACACTAGTGGCGACCGGCAACGCCCTGTTGCTCGCGGACGAAATTGCGCTTGGAGATCAGCGAGGCGATGATCACCCCGAGGGTAACAACGGCAATCATGAGTGTCGAGAGGGCATTGATTTCCGGGCTGACGCCCAGGCGGACTGCCGAAAATATCTTGATCGGCAGCGTGGTCGCTGACGGACCGGTGGTGAATGATGCAATCACAAGGTCATCCAGAGACAGGGTAAACGCCAGCAGCCAGCCCGAAATAACGGCGGGCGCGATGATGGGCAGGGTGACCAGGCGAAAGGCATCCCAGGGGGAACAGCCGAGATCGAGCGCGGCTTCTTCCAGTGACTGGTCAAAGCTCACCAGGCGCGACGACACGACGACTGACACATAGCACATGGCGAAGGTTGTGTGCGCCAGAACAATGGTCAGCACGCCACGATCGAGGCCAATACCGATAAACAGCAGCAGGAGCGAAAGGCCGGTGATGACCTCCGGCATAACCAGCGGGGCGTAGATCATGCCTGAAAACAGGGTTCTGCCGGGAAACCGGGCGCCGCGTACCAGCGCATAGGCGGCCAGCGTGCCGAGCACGGTGGCCAGCGTGGATGAGAACACGGCAACCTTGAGCGTGACCCAGGCTGCATCCAGGAAGGCCTGGTTGCTGAGCAGTTCTCCGTACCACTTGGTGGAAAAGCCAGTCCACACAGTCACCAGCCGACTCTCATTGAAACTGTAGATGACCAGAATGATCATGGGCAGGTAGAGGAAGGCGAAGCCAAGGGTCAGCGATGTGATATTGAACCAGCTCAGGCGCATCAGCTTTGCGCCTCGTTCTGCTTCTGTTGATTCTGCTGAAACAGCACGATGGGAATAATCAGTATCAGCACAAGCACAACCGCAACCGCCGAGGCGACGGGCCAGTCACGGTTGTTGAAGAACTCTTCCCACAGGACCTTGCCGATCATCAGCGTTCCCGAGCCACCGAGCAACGAGGGAATGACAAATTCACCCAGGGTGGGAATGAACACGAGAAAACAGCCGGCGATAATGCCATTGCGCGAGAGCGGCACTGTAATCAGCCAGAATGCTTTCGCGCGGGAGCAGCCCAGGTCCTCCGCGGCTTCAATCAGGGAGCTGTCAAGGCGGTGCAGTGCGGCATAGATCGGCAGAATCATGAAGGGAATGTAGGTGTATACGATGCCGATATACACGGCCACTTTGGTATTGAGAATAATCAGGGGCTCGCTGATCACGCCGAGGCCCAGCAGCAACTGATTCAGGTAGCCTTCCTGACTGAGAATACCCATCCAGGAATAGACCCTGATCAGAAAACTGGTCCAGAACGGCAGAATCACCAGCATCATCAGGGTCGCACGCCATTCGTCGGGAGCCCTCGCCATGGCATAGGCTATGGGGTAGCCAATCAGCAGCGTCAGCAATGTCGAGGTGGCTGCAATCTGCAGGCTGGAGAGATAGGCCTTCCAGTAGAGATCGTCAGTGGTGAGAAAGGTGAAATTCTCGAAATCGAGCTGTGACAGGAATGCACCCCAACCCGCTTCCCAGCTGAACTGGGGCAGATAGGGCGGACGTGCCATGGCGACATCCGACAGGGAAATTTTCAGGACGATCGCGAAGGGTATGAGAAATAGCGCAAGCAGCCAGAGGTAGGGAACGGCAATGATGAAAACTCGTCGCATTAACGCTCCAGCAGCACACCTGCCGTTGAATCCCACGACAGCCAGACCCGGTTTTCCCAGGTAAAGCCCCTGTTTTCAATGCGCCGGGTGTTGGCGGTCTGTGCCTTCAGCATGCGTCCACCTGCCACTTCCACATGATAGGTGCTGATATTGCCCAGGTAGGCGATATCATGAATGCGGCCCTGAATGGCGTTTACCGCGTCAGCCGGGCGTTCTGCGGTGACCAGCACCTTCTCGGGGCGGATTGCCAGGAAGGCATTCTGCGCGGGTGAGAACGCCTTGTCAGAGGCCGCCATCAGCGGCGCCTGGCCGTCGGCCCAGTGCACCGTGTAGCGGTCTTCGCCGGCGCGATGCGCAGCGCCTTCGATGATGTTCACGTCACCAATGAAGTCGGCGACATACACGCAGTTGGGTGCCTCGTAGATGGCGGAGGGTGTTGCAACCTGTATCAGTTCACCCTCGTCCATGACCGCAACCCGGCTGGCGACGGTCATGGCCTCTTCCTGGTCGTGGGTGACGATGACAAAGGTGGTCCCGGTTTTTTCCTGAATGTCCATCAGTTCGAACTGGGTTTCCTGGCGCAGTTTCTTGTCCAGTGCCCCCATGGGTTCATCCAGCAGCAGCAGCTTGGGCGCTTTGGCCAGGCTCCTGGCGAGTGCCACGCGTTGTCGCTGGCCACCTGAAATCTGGTGCGGCTTGCGACGCGCAAAGCGCTCGAGGTGGGTGAGTTTGAGCATCTCTGCAACGCGTTCGCGCAGAGCGTCTTTGGGCATCCCGTCGCGTTTCAGACCGAAGGCAATGTTGTCCCAGACGTTCAGGTGCGGGAACAGGGCGTAGGACTGAAACATCATGTTCACCGCGCGCTTGTTCGGAGGCACCGGTACGATGTTCTGCCCTGCAAGTTCTATGTGGCCGGAACTGGGTGTCTCGAATCCGGCCAGCATGCGCATCATGGTGGTTTTGCCGCAGCCGGAAGGGCCGAGCAAGGCGAAAAACTCGTGCTCATAGATATCGAGTGTGAGGTCGCGGACTGCGGTGAAGTCACCGAACCGCTTGGTCACGTTGCGGAAGCGGATCAGGGGTTCCGCGCCGGGGTCGGTCCAGGGGGCGAAAGCGCATTCCGGCATTGTGCCCTCGTCACATGCAGAGAGTCATGGGGGCGCCGGGGCACCCCCGCGGAGTATCGATATTCAAGTTCCCGACTTGACCCGGGTCCACAGCCGGGTGACGGTTCTCTGTACCTTGCCTGGATAGGGCGTGGTGATGTACAGGTTCTCCAGTGTCGCAGCGTCCGGGTAGATGGCAGTATCTCCGATCACTTCCGGGAGCAGGTAGGCCTGGCTGGCGAGATTGCCGTTCGCATAAAACACATAGTTCGACGCCTGCGCCATGTTTTGCGCATCCATGATGAAATTCAGGAAGCGGTGGGCGCCCTCCGGATTGGGTGCATCCACAGGAATCGCCATCTGGTCAAACCACATCAGGGCGCCTTCCTTGGGGGCGTGGTAGGCAATCTCGACGCCGGCATCGGCTTCGGCAGCCCGATCGCGGGCCTGCAGAATGTCGCCAGACCAGCCAAAGGCAACGCAGATATCGCCATTGGCGAGAGCGTTGATGTATTCGGAACTGTGGAACTTCTGCACATAGGGCCGAATGGCCATCAGCAGCGGTTCGACTTTGGCGATGATGGCAGGGTCGTGGCTGTCCGGATCTTCACCGATATACTTGAGCGCGGCGGGAATGACCTCTGCCGGCGCATCCAGGACGTGTACGCCGCAGGCTGCGAGCCGCTCCATGTTCTCGGGCTTGAAGATCAGGTCAAGTGAGTCGATGGGCGCGTCCGCACCCAGCACTTCGGCCACGCGATTGAGGTTCACGCCCAGGCCGGTGGTGCCCCACATATAATTGACGGAATATTCGTTGCCGGGATCATAGCGTGAGGTACGCTTCTCGATAACGTCCCAGAGGTTGCCGCGGTTGCTCAGCTTTGACGGATCCAGCTTCTGAAATGCGCCAACGGCAATCTGCCGCTGCAGGAAGGTCCCCGAGGGCACGACCACGTCGTAACCGGAGCCACCCGCCAGCATTTTCGTTTCCAGTACCTCGTTGGAATCGAAAACGTCGTAGATCAGTTTCAGCCCGGTCTCTTCTTCAAACTTGGTGAGCAGTGCTTCGTCGATATAGTCGGACCAGTTGTACACGCGAACTTCATCGGCCGCGGTGACGACGGTCGCGCATACCAACAGCAAGGCGGTACCCAGTAGTTTGCCTTTCATGACCTGTGCTCCGGAAGTGGGTTTCCGTCGAGTATCTACCGGCAGCCGCAAGTCGATCAAGTGTTTCTGTTCCGCGCAGGGTTGTTTTGTTCAGGTTCTCCGCGAGCGCCCAGTCAGCGCCATGGCAAGTCGCCTGCTCTGCGCACCATGTCGGCCCACCAGTGCCGCTTTCGTGCACAGTATTGATGCATTTTCCGCTGTGCGAGAGAGCACTGGGCGGGCAAAGAGCAGCGCCGATGCGCGGTGGGAATCCTGTATTGCAGGGCATTTCCGCGAAAACACCAGGGGTTGGCACGGAACTCGCTTTCCTTTCTCCGGTGGCCTGGGTATTGCGCTGATGCACGGCCACCCATGGGATCCGGGACGACCCGGACGGCCTGGCGGCCGCTTACTGTGTCTGGACGACCAGACCGCTCATGTGCCCCGGGGAGGGCAGTCAGCATGTCGAAAGCTTCCACCACCACCCCTGCCCACACCGCGTTTCAGGCGCTGCCCGTGGTGGACGTGGCCGGTCTGGGCTCAGACGACCCCGCGCTTCGCAAGCAGGCCGCAGCAGCATTGGGGGATGCAGCGCGTTCCGCGGGTTTTCTGTACATCACGGGCCACGGCATAGCGCCCGCCATCATTGAACGGTTTCGAATGCGTGCCTGCGAGTTCTTCGCCCAGAGTCCTGCGCTAAAGATGCAGAGCTACATAGGGCTCTCGCAGAATCACAGCGGCTACGTGCCAGAGGGTGAGGAGCAGCTCTATGGCTCGGTTGTCCCTGACCGCAAGGAAGCGTACGACGTCAATTTCGACATGCGCGATCCGGCTTACCAGCGGCCGATGCTCGGGCCCAATCAGTGGCCAGCGTTGCCCGGCTTCAGGGAGGACGTAGAGGCCTATTACCAGGCGGCCTTTGAATTGGGCAATCGACTGTTTCGCGGTTTTGCCCTGGCGCTGGGGCTGCCCGAGGACCGTTTCACGCGACTCGTCCAGCGGCCTCCCACCCAGCTTCGTTTGATTCATTACCCGCACGATGACCGGGTCAATCCGGCGGCAGCGGGGATCGGCGCACACACGGACTACGAATGCTTCACCATTCTGTTGCCAACGGCACCCGGCCTCGAGGTCATGAACGGAGCAGGTCAGTGGATTGATGTCCCGCTGGTGCAGGACGCTTTTGTCATCAACATCGGTGACATGCTGGAAATACTCAGTAATGGGGAATTTGTGGCCACCGCTCACCGGGTGCGCAAGGTGGCTGAGGAGCGCTATGCATTCCCGATGTTCTGCAATGTGGATTATGACGTGGTGGTCGAGCCACTGGCGGAATTGCTGGTTGACGGAACGCCCCCGCGCTACACATCGCAGATCTGTGGTGAGCACCTGTTTGCACAGACCGCGCAGACCTTCGCCTACCTGAAGAGGCGCCTCGAATCGGGTGAGATCACCTTGCCCAAAGGTAGCCTCGCGCTCTCCAGCTTTGGCCCGAAAGTGCGTGCAGGCTCATGACACGGTCAGCGATGAGCCCGCGCTACCCCGGGGCACGGTCGCTGGCCCTCGCTGCGTGTATGCGCCAGACCAACACGCGACCTCATTCCGATGGATGGTGCATATGAAACCGCATGCCCCACGGACCCCCGGGTTCAAACCACTGCCACTGGGGGATTTCTCACCGCCAACACACTGGTGCGGCAGGCAGCTTATGCTCGTGCCGGCTAGCCCGGAGTGGGGAGAGCTCGACTATGCCGCGGTGATGGCGAGCCGGAAACACATAAAACACCTGTTTGGCCCCGGGGACACCTGGCCGCCCGATGACCTCAGCATGGAAGAGGATATCGCGGACCTCGCATGGCACTGGCGGGAGTTTTCTACCCGGCGCTCCTTTGCCTATCACCTGCTGGATTCTACGGGGCTGTCCTGCCTCGGCTGCCTCTATCTATACCCGACGGCGAGCGCCGCCCACGATGCCGAGGCGTACTTGTGGACACACATCAGCCTGCCTCGGGAGCAGGCTGCGCAGATGGAGGATGAGGTGATCGCCTGGATCGAGGGCGCCTGGCCCTTCAAAGCGATTGCCTGGCCGGGCCGCTTCATTGCGTTCACTGTCTGGGCGGCAGCCGGGTTACCCAACTACTACGCCAGTACGCGGGCGCTGCAGCCACAACCGGAAGTCGGGGATTAATCCCTGATGCCGCACTGCTTTTTTGTTACACAGCCCTTGGGAGATACACCATGAAACGTCTATATCGCTCGATTGGAATACCGGTTCTCAGCCTCATGCTTTGCCTGTGCGCGGGACTCGCACAGGCCGAGGAGAAGCGCACCAGCTTCTCACTGGCGTGGTCAATCTACGTCGGGTTCATGCCCTGGGCCTACATGGACGAGGCCGGCATCATGGACAAGTGGGCGAAAAAATACGGCATCGAAGTTGATCTCGTGCAGATCAATGATTACATCGAAGCCATCAACATGTACACGGTGGGTGAGTTTGACGGCGCAACCATGACCAATATGGATATGCTCACCATTCCTTCAGCATCCGGGGTTGATACGACAGCATTGATTACGGGGGACTTTTCCAACGGCAATGACGCAGTGGTTTTGAAAGGTCGCGACAGCATCCAGGACATCAAAGGCATGGAGGTCTATCTGCTGGAGCTGTCCGTGTCCCATTATGCGTTGGCGCGGGCACTGGAGATGGCCGGTCTGAGCGAGCGTGACGTGACGCTGGTGAATACCTCTGATGCGGACATTGCCACCACGTTCAAGAACAGTGACGTCCAGGCCGCAACACTCTGGAATCCACAGCTGCAGATGGCGATGCAGGAGCCTGATGCGGTCAAGGTATTTGATTCCAGTCAGATTCCCGGTGAGATCCTCGATGTCATGGGTGTGAATTCAGAGACCTTGAAGCGATATCCGGAGCTGGGTAAAGCCGTCACCGGCGCCTGGTTCGAGACCGTGGGCATCATGCTGGGTGACAGCCCGCAGGCCGTTGCCGCCAGAACCTATATGGGCGAAAACTCCGGCACCGACCTCGCCGGATACGATATGCAACTGGCCGCCACCTACATGTTCAAAACTCCGCAGGAAAAGCTGGATTACCTGACTACTGAGCGGGTGCGCGAAACCATGGATTTCGTGACCCGCTTCACCTTCAAGCATGGCCTGCTGGGCTCCGGAGCGCAGTCCCCGGACGTAATCGGCATTGAGCTGCCGGATGGGTCGGTGTGGGGTAACAAGGACAACGTCAAGATGCGCTTCGATCACCAGTTTGTGCGCATGGCGGCCGACGGCACACTGTAGGATTACCTGGCCTGCGCCGGCCGTGTTGCCGGTGCAGGCTCGTCGCTTCGCGAGCCCTCCAGAATGGCCGCGACCAGCACCATGATGCCACCGATGATCTCATACCACTGCAGGTCAGCGCTCATGATGATGGCGGTCGATGCAACAGCGACGACCAGCTCGGCGACGATGATGATGGCGGAGCGCCCCGCGTCCATCTGCGTTACGCCCCACTGGGTGCCTGTGGTGATCAGCGTCAGCCACAGGCCACCGTAGGCCGCTGCCCAGAGCGTAGCGGTGACCGTTGGCAGGCCGCCCGCCGAGGCCACGAAAAGGGAGGAGAGACCTATCATTGCCGCGCAGCCAATGAACATGGCTGCCACCTTGCTCATCACCGGGATGTCCTGGGTGAAGCGAAAGAGAATGTTCGTCGCCGCAAGCCCCATTCCGGAGCCCAGCGCGAGGACATCGATCCATGATATTCCGCGCCAGGAAGTGTGCGCGACATCGAGGATGATGAAGGCACCGGACAGGCACAGCGCGACCGCCAGAATCCGCACACCGTCGACACGCTCACCGAGGAAGAGGCGTCCTCCCAGGACGCTCCACACCGGCAGCATGTAAAACAGTATCATGACCCGGATCACGTCGCCGTGATAAATCGCTGTCTGGAAGGAGGCATTCGCAAAACCACCGGCCAGTGCGACCAGCGCCATCAGGTGAAGTTTGTGTCGCCACTGCTGGCGTTGCCGAAACAGCCAGGGCAGGAGCAACAGCGCACCGGAAAAGAAGGCGATAAACACCAGCTGCAGCCCGTCCAGCCCCTGCTCGCTGAGGGCCTTGATCGGCAGCCAGGTAAGCCCCCAGCCTGCGGAGCTGAAGAAAAGCACCGGTACGGCGAATCGCGTGTTCATTCAGCTTGTCCTACTTGGATGATTTGAACGTCCTTGACCACAGCGCCTGCGCCGGCGTGATGAGTGCGACCAGCAGGGCCCCGGCAGCAAGGCCAAAAACGCCATCGGCGAGAGTCGATAGCAGGACGGGCACCACACCGGTGAATGTCGCCGTGAACGCCGCAATGGCGGTGTGCACCGGCGCAAGCCCATGTGTGAGAATGCCGCCACCCACCAGGAACATGGCGAGGGTGCCAAGCACAGACAGCGTGCGCATCAGGTGGGGCGCCAGCCAGAGCAGCCCGAGGCCCACTCGACTGGCCAGCGCACTCTGCTGCTGGCTCAGGTAGATACCGGCGTCATCGAGTTTGACGATGCCGGCCACCAGGCCATAAACGCCCACAGTGATCATGATGGCTACAGCGGTCAGCACCAGGAACTGCAGGGTGATGGGTTGCGCGGCGACGGTACCCAATGTGATGGCGATGATTTCCGCAGACAGTATAAAGTCGGTGCGAATCGCGCCCTTGATCTTCCGTTTTTCGATAAGCCTCACGTCTTTCTGCGGTGTCTGCAGGGCCTCTCTCAGCGCCTGGTCATGCGCGGTTTTCTCGCTCGGGTGCAGGAAGGGGTGCGCGATCTTTTCAAAGCCCTCGAAACAGAGAAACGCTCCGCCCAGCATCAGCAGGGGCGTGATCAGCCAGGGGACAAAGTAGCTGATCGCCAGGGCAGCCGGGACCAGAAGGGCCTTGTTTACCAGCGAGCCCTTGGCGACCGCCCAGACCACCGGCAGTTCGCGCGCGGCACTCACGCCCGTGACCTGTTGTGCGTTCAGGGCGAGGTCATCGCCCAGCACGCCAGCCGTTTTCTTGGTGGCAGCCTTGGTCATCAATGAGACATCGTCGAGAAGCGTCGCGATATCGTCAATCAGCGCGAGCAGACTGCTTCCTGCCATCGTGCAGGCCTCCTCGGCCGGGTGCTGCGTGGGCTTGCCAGTCTAGCTGAAATCAGCGTGGGCAGAAACGTGTCTTGGTGGCAGAAACGCCTGTGTTATGGTTCCTGTCGTCGGTCAGATTGGCCTTGCGGGCGTTTTGCGATATGCGCAGCAGAAAAAAGATTGTCATTCTCGGTGCGAATTTTGCGGGGATTGCCTGCGCTCGCAGGCTGTCGAAGCATCATGAGGTCACGGTGATTGACGCCTCCGCGTGCTTCGAGTTTCTGCCGAATATTCACGAGTTGCTCTCGGGCGTAAAGTCGGCCGGGGTGTTGCGCCTGCCTCGCAAGCGGCTGCTGGAGTCGCTGGGACATACCTTTGTGTGTGAAACGGCCACCGCGGTCGACACGCAGGCGCGCTGCGTGCATACGGCATCGGGTCGTCGCCTGGCCTTTGACGCCTGCGTCGTTGCCGTGGGTGGCGTCAACAATACCTTCGGTGTTCGTGGTGCAGAGCAGTTCGCGCTGCCGTTCAAGACGGTCGACGATTGTGTGGCCATCGCGCAGCGCCTGCGCGATCGATTGAACGCCGGCAAGAAAACCGCCGTGGTGATAATTGGCGCGGGACTGGAAGGTGTTGAAGCGCTGGGAGAAATCCTGCGTGGCTACCGAAACCACCCGGGACTTTCCGTGCACGTGGTTGAGGGCGACGAGCGGATCCTGCCGGGCAGGGATCCACGCCTGGGTGACGATATACAGCAGCACTGTGTCGACCTCCCGGTCACTTTCCATCTGGGTGAATCTGTCGCCTCGCTGACCAAGACCCGCGTGAAACTGGTTTCCGGGCGTTCCCTGCCCAGCGACGTGACCCTGTGGACCGCCGGCGCAAAACCCGCTCCTCTGCTGTTCAGCAGTGGCCTGGCACTAACCGCCAACGCCTGGGCAGCGGTGACGCCGGCGTTGCAGAGCTGCGTGGCCCCCGCGGTGTTTGTTGTGGGTGATGCAGCGGACCTGCCAGATCCACTGAGCAAGCAGGCGTATCACGCCCTTGATATGGGGGCGCATGCGGCAGGGAATGTGCAGCGCTTCCTCGATGGTGCCCCGCTCAAGCCCTTCAAACGCGGTCTTGAGCTTGGCCTGATTGCACTGGGCGATATCGATACCTACCTGACTGCGGGGC
Source organism: uncultured Haliea sp. (assembly GCF_963973825.1). Lineage (NCBI taxonomy): Bacteria > Pseudomonadati > Pseudomonadota > Gammaproteobacteria > Cellvibrionales > Halieaceae > Haliea > uncultured Haliea sp. Next base: position 183,316 of record NZ_CAXBAE010000005.1, on the reverse strand, counting down.
AGCGGATTTTTGCCGGCCCCTCCCTGGCGGCAGCCAAGGAACTCGTGTTCCAGGCCAATATGGCGAGGCTGGATCCGCCGCTGGGCAGATCCCCCGCAGCAGCGCTTGGACAGCGCTACTGGCGCGGGCTGCACCGCCTGGCGTTACCGGCTCTGCGGCCGGGTGCGTTGCGCAATAACCTCTCGGGGCTGCGTGTGATCGCCGGTTAGCGCGGCAATCCATGTTGGGGATTCAGTTAGCCAGGATCTCTCGTCCCCGCAGCCATGCCCGCAGTTCCGCCTCGGGCATGGGACGCGCAAAAAGGAAGCCCTGAACGATATCGCAGCCGAGTGCGCGCAGCATATCCAGGGTTGCGCTGTCCTCCACACCCTCGGCAACCACGTCCAGATTGAACAGATGCCCGATATCAATGATGATTTTCACCAGGTTCTGGTCCTGCTCATCGTCCAACAGGCGCATGATGAAAGAGCGATCAATCTTGATTTCCGTCGCCGGAATTTCCTTGAAATAGGACAGGGATGAAAAACCGGTACCAAAATCGTCGATCGATAGTCCCAGGCCCAGCGAGCGCAGCTGTTCCAGGTTGTGGAATCCCGCTTCCTTGTCCTCTATCACCGCACCCTCGGTGATCTCGACCGTGACGCTGGCGGGGTCCGTACCCCATATGGCCAGCGCGCTTTGCAGCATGTTCGCCAGGTCCGGACTGCTGACCAGGTCCGCGGGCAGGTTGATCGCCAGAGGCAGCGTAAAGTCCTCTTTCCACTCGCGCTGGTAGCGCAGCGCACGATTGATAACCCAGCGCGTGAGCTCGTAGCTGCGCCCGGAGGCGAGGGCCAGGGCGATCAGCTCTTCGGGGGGGACGTAGCCGTGGTCAGTGAGGTGCCAGCGAATCAGCGCCTCGGCGCCGTACACCCTGCCCGTGCGCAGGTCGATTTTCGGCTGGAAGTGCAGTTCAAAGGCGTTGTCGTAAAGTGCCTCGGCGAAACGCTGCTCCAGCGGCAGTCCGCGCTCCGCAACGGGGGGCTCCTGAATGGCCTCATCGATTTGCAGGGGTTTGCCCTGGCGTGTTTGTGCCAGGCTGCCTTCGGCGCGCACCAGCATGGCCAGTGCGCTTTGGGTCGAGCCGCGGCTGACGGCCAGCCCCAGTCGCAGATCAACGGGTAGAATATCGTCGTCGATGATCAGTGACTCTTCCAGCGTGCGCTGCACGCGGTTTACGGCGAGCGCAACGAAGGCCGGATGGGTAAGCCTTGGCAGCAGAAAAGCGTAGGTCTTGTTGGACACCCGGTACACGTTGTCCGGCAGCTTGCTCAGGGCCTGTAGCTGTTGCTGGGTCTCCCGCAGCAGGTAGTCGCCGATTTCAAAGCCGTGCCGGTGATTGATGACCCGCAGGTTCCACAGGTCTATCAGCAGCAGCCCGGTGTGTTCACCGTGCTCGCTGGACAGGGTGATCGCCGCCTCCAGCGCTGAGATAAACCGGCTTCGGTCGGCGACGGGTGGAGGAGGATTCACGGCAGGCCGGCTATAGATGAATGCTGTTCATGTCGATGCCGTAGGCTCCCGGTTCCAGGCTGTTGGCGATGTCGAGGGGGCGGCCCTGGCTGTCTTCGGTTTCGTGGAGCAGGTCCACCATGCGCACGCTGGTGAGGGGTTGCTTGTCGGCATCCAGCACAACCATGATGCGCGGCCGCAGGCGTCGGGTGCGGTACTCGGCCACGACCACCGCGACCTCGCCGGAGGACAGCTCAATCAGTGTGCCCGCCGGGTAAATACCGACCGCCTGGATAAACTCCTCAACCAGCTCGGCCTGGAAGTCGATATCCTTGACGTCGTAAAGCATCTTGATTGCGGCAGAAGGCGAGGTTGCCCGCGCATAGCTGCGGTGGCTGGTAATGGCATCGTAGCAGTCCACGATACCGGCAATGCGCGCAAAGATGGGAATGGCATCGCCGCTCAATCCCTGCGGGTAACCGGAACCGTTGTGACGCTCGTGGTGGTGCGCGACCATATCCAGCACATCGCTGTTCATGAGGCCTGTCTCCGCCATCATCTCTATGCCGTGCCGCACGTGCTCGCGCACTGCAACGAGCTCCTCGCTGGTCAGCACGTGATCGCTGTTCAACAGCGCCGGGTCGACGCGCAGCTTGCCGATGTCGAAGAGCAGGCCGCCGATGGCCAGTGAGCGCAGGTCGGAGCGGGGCAGGCCGAGCTGCCGACCGAGCGCCACACCCCAGATAGACGCGCCGAGCGAGTGCTGATAGGTGTACTTGTCCTGCTCTTTCAGCCGGGCCAGCCAGATACAGGCATCGGGGTTGCGCGAGATGCTGTCGATCATTGGCTCTACTGAACGCTTTACCCGCACAACATCCACGGCTGCCCCGTCCCGGGCATGCTGGAATACCGCCTCCAGGCCGTCTGACAGCTGCTGTACCGCTTCCTCCGCGCGCGGATATTCCTCTGCCCAGTCCGCCGTGTCTGTGTACGTGACCAGTCGCCGTTTGGGGAACATGGCTTCGCGGGATATTCTCGGGCGCTGCACGCGTGTTTTTCGCTGTAGCGCGTAGTCGATATGGCGGCTTTTCTCGATGTCGACGAACACGTACTGGCAGTGCCGACGCAGGTTGCGAATATCCTCTTCCGAGGTGATGCGGAAGCCCTGCAGAATGAAGGGTGTTTCCAGCCAGGGGCGGTCCAGGCCCGATACATACATGCCCGGTTTCAGGTCGGCAACATAGACTTTTACGACTTCTATCATCACGTGTACAGGCTTTCCCGTGGGACTTCATCGTAGTACGACACCGCCTGCAATGCCACGCCGCCGTCGCCAGATGCTTCTCCGTGGTTCAGCCTGCCATCCCTCCATGGTGGTGTGACCGGCAGTGTGATGGACTGATCATGGCGGCTCCCCGGCGTGCTCGCAACCGGTATTTCTGCCGGTGCGTAGTCTGCCGCCGAGCCCCGCGCTACAATGCAGGCGGGTCGGCGAGGCTCGCCGTGCGCTTTCGTTGTAAAACCGCTTCAAGGATAATCGCAGCACCGTGGACTGGAAGGTATTTTTGACGATATTCGCCGCCGTGTTTGTGGCGGAACTGGGTGACAAGACGCAGCTTGCGACCATGCTGTTTGCCGCTGACCGCGAGGTCAGCAAGTACACGGTGTTTATTGCAGCCTCCGCCGCGTTGATTGTGGCATCTGCGCTCGGTGTGCTGGCCGGAAGCGTGCTGAGCAGCTATATCAACGAACGCTACCTGCACTACATTGCGGGTGTCGGCTTTATTGCCATTGGCGCGGTGACCCTGTACCGGGCCTGACCGGGGCAGCCGCCTGCCTTACATCAGCAGCATCGTGGCGAGCAGGAGCATCAGTCCCATGCCCAGCACATCGGTGAAGGTGGTCAGGAAGATACTGCTCGCCATCGCCGGGTCCGCGCCGAAACGTCGCAGTGTCAGCGGCACAACAACGCCGAATATGCCACTGCCCACGCAGGCGCCCACCATCGAGACGAGAATGACCAGAGCGAGTATGGCGGGGTGTTCGGTCCCCGTGCTGATGGCGTATACCCACATGGCCGCCGCGGCGACCAGGCCGACAGCAAAGCCGTTCAGCGCGCCGAGAATGATCTCCTTGCGCAGCAGCCTGCGCACGGGATAGTCGGCCAGCTCGCCCAGCGTCAGCCCGCGCAGGGTAATCGCCAGCGCCTGGGACCCCGTATTGCCGCTCTGCCCGGCGAGCACCGGCAGAAACGCGGCGAGGGCGACAATGCGCGTGATGGTGTCCTCGAACATGCCGACCACGAAGGCGGCGGCAAACGCCGTGAGCAGATTGACCTGCAGCCAGGGGTGGCGCATTTTGAATGCCTGCAGAATGGGCGTGTGGCTGCGCTCCTCCTTGTCCACACCCACCATGCTGCCTGACTGGGCACTGAGTTCCGTGGCCAGATGCTGGAACAGGCGCCAGCCCATGACCAGGCCAAGCAGGGTTCCCTCCTCGGAGACCAGCGGGTACAGACGGTGGCGGCGATTCAGCGCTGCCTGCATGGCCTCTCCCATGTCGGTATCGGGCCGAAACGCAAAGGGCGACCCAGTCATGACCTCCTGAAGGGTCTGCCCGGGACGTGACAGCAGCAGGTCGCGCATCGCCACAACCCCAATCAGGCGATTATCGCGATCCACGACGTAAAGGTAGGTGATGCCGCCCTTGGGCAGCGCGTGCACGAGATAATCCAGGGCGCCGGCAACGGTCGTCTCGGGGCTGAGATAACCGGTAGCGGGTTCCATCAGGAGATCTACGGTCCCCTTCAGGCCTTCTGTCAGGGTGAGGGATTCCGGCGTCAGCGGGGGATGCTCGTCGCGGTGTTCGGCATTGGCGTTGTGCATGTCAGGCAACCTGTCAGGCGCTTGGCCCGAAGCGGGGTGTTGGCGTTACACAGAGTGTAAGCGTTTTTCCCCTGCGCTGTATGCCGTGCCGCGGAGTTACCGAAAGCGTTTGTGCCCGCACAACAAAAAACCCCCGCCAGGCGGGGGTTACTCAAAGGGGTGTCCCGCGGTGGTGCTCTCGCAACCACCGCGGGAATGCCTTAGGCAACGCGCTTGCTGAACTCCAGCTCCGGGAAGCCCTGATCCACTGAGTCGCGCATCTTGTCATAGTAGACATTGGCGCCGCCGAAGTAGATCAGTACACGCGGTGCCTTGTCTTCCAGGTTGGCACCCATCATCCAGGAATTGACCTTGTCACCCTGGGCCATCAGCGTTTGCCCATGGATTTCCGCGGTGTGCGCGGTCCAGGCATCCTCCGCCTCCGGGCGCGGCGTGAAGGTGTCGTAGCCTTCCTGTTCCATCTTCTCGATACAGTCCTTGATCCAGATGGCGTTCTGCTCGATGGAGGTGGGGAGATTGGCGAACGGTGCCTGCGGTCCGGTCACGACGAACATGTTGGGGAAATCCGCGACGCAGACACCCATGATGGATTTGGACGCTTTTTGCCATTTGTCGCGCAGCGTCTGCCCGCTCTCGCCGCGGATCGGGAACGCTTCCAGAGCCCCGGTGTAGGCTTTGAACCCCGTGGCGAGCACGATGATGTCAAACTCGTGGTGGCCCTTGGTCGTCGTGATGCCGGTTTCGGTGATTTCGACGATGGGCTCGCGGTCGGCGATGTCGACGAGATGCACATTGTCGCGGCTGTAGGCTTCGAGGTAACCGTGATCCAGCGGCGGGCGCTTGGCAAACAGTGGGTACTCGCCGGGCTTGGGCACCAGGATGTCGGCGATCTCGGGGTCCTCAATGCGCTCCCGCATCTTGCGGGTAATGAACTCCGACGCCCAGAGGTTGGCGTCCGGGCTGGAGAGCAGGTCCTCGAAGGTCTCGAAGACCCAGCGGAAACTGCCGGTCCATTTTTCCTCGAAAATGCGCTCGCGTTCTTCCGGCGACGTTTCAACGGCAAGGCGGCCTTCGGCGGTATCGAAGGCCATGCCGAACATGTGGTTGCGGCACTTGGCTACGATTTCATCGTAGTGTTCCTTGATGTCCTTTTCCCACTCCGGGGTCATGGGTGCCTGCATGGCGGGCAGAATGAAGTTGGGTGTCCGGTGAAAAACCGTAACGCTCTTCGCCGTTTGAGCCATGACCGGCAGCATTTGCACCGTGGTGGCGCCTGCGCCGATGATACCTACCCGCTTGTTGGCGTAGTCAATGCCTTCCGGCCAGCGCGACGAGTGGAACAGGGGCCCCTTGAACGTATCCATGCCCTTGATCTTCGGGATGACGGGCTCGGAGATCATCCCCATGGCGCTGATAAAGTACTTGCAGGTGAATGTGTCACCGCTCTCTGTGGTGACTTTCCACAGGCCGCTGTCTTTCTGGTACTCGGCTGCAACAATCTCGGTGTTGAGCTGAATGTGTGGCCACATGTCGCATTTGTCCGCAACAAAGCGCATGTAGTCGTGTGTCTCTTTCCAGTCGGGATAGCGGCGTGTCCAGGACCATTCCTGCAGCAGTTCTTTGGAGAAGGTGAGGCAGTAGTAGTAGCTCTCGCTGTCGGTCATGGCGCCCGGGTAGCGATTCCAGGTCCAGGTACCGCCGATATCGGATGCGCGATCAAACACGCGAATGGAAAGACCCGCCTCCCGGAGGTAGTGAATCAATGCGAGACCGGCAAAGCCGGCACCAACCGCAATGGCGTCAAAATCAGGTTGCTGCTGGGTGGTCATAGCTGTGTTCCTCGTTTTATAAAATTATCTGCGCAATGTAGCCGGTGGGACCGTGTTTCGGCCAGTGCCGTGTGCGGTTGATGGTGTTGGGCCCCGCGGGCTGTGGGCGGTGCCGTGCCCAGCATGCGCGGGATCAGTATACTTGCTAGATGCAAACAATCAAGTTGTCTGCGACATCTTATTTCCGGCGCTAAACAGGGGCAACCCTGCGGCGCCGGGAATGTTGCGGAACACGGAGGTTCGGGGTTATTCCTGAGCCGGGTCCCGCGCGGAGAGCAGCACTGTCCAGGCCAGGCCCACCAGGCCTGACAGCTTGTGTACGCCGGCACGGGCCATGACCCGCGCCAGACCGGCACTGTCGAGCTGCACCATGGAGCGGCCGCCGCCCGGGAAGGTCAGCTCGACCGCGCAGGCGGCCTCACCGTCATGGGTCGGCGTGAGCTGGATGGCACTCACTACCGGGCCGTGATTCACGCGGTCGGCGGGCCGGTAAACACGATATCGGAACAGGTGAGCCGGGCCGGTGCGGGGCGGAACACCAGGTAGAGGTTCCAGCTTTGCAGGTCGGCGATGGCCGCGTCCAGTGGGCGCTCCGGGAGTTCGCGGCGCGCGATGCTCTGCCAGTCATCGCCTTCGCGGGGGTAGGTCCAGGGCCTTACCGGCACGATGTTGGGTTGCATGGTGTCGCTCCTCTGCTTTCTCAGGCGGCGCGCCGCGCCCGGCCGGATACGAGTTGGCCGCTGCGTGCGTCGGTGTAGCCCTGCTGCGCAGAATAGACGGCACTGCCATTGACGAAAACCTGCTCTACCCCGAGGGCGCGACGCAGGTAGCGGTAGCCCTCGCCGGGCAGGTCCTCTACCGCGATTTCAGGGCCTCGGTCGATACGGTCCGGGTCGAAGATCACCAGGTCGGCAGCCAGACCGGGCCGAATGCGTCCGCGATCCTGCAGCCCCCAGTTGTCGGCGATCTGCCCGGTCAGCTTGAACACCGCCTGCTCCAGTGTCAGTGCCGCGGCATCGCGCACAAACCGGCTGAACAGATACCCCGTGTCACCGTAGGTGGCAAAACGGGTCACATGAGCGCCGCCGTCACCCGAGCCGACCTGCACCAGCGGGTCGCTGATCGGGCCCGCAATGCGCTCGAGGTTGTTGTGTCCTACGGACACGGCACTGAAGCGCGTTTGCAATGACTCCTCGACGGCGAGGTCGAGCATCAGTTCCACGGGGTCGCAGCCGCGTTCCGCAGCGATATCCTTCAGGCGCCTGCCTTCCAGGGGCTTGTTTCCCGGTAAATGACAGCGGCTGACCACGAACTCCGGAAAGTGCACCTCCATTGCGATCGGGTGCATGCCGCTGTAGGCCTCGTCGACCAGCTGCCGGCGCACATCGGGGTCCTGGAAATCGCGCAGGGTCTCCGCCGCGGGTTTCAGGATGGTCGCCCACCAGGTCGGCCGGGAACTGAACACCGAGGTGGGCACGTCAAACTCGAAAGTGACATCAATGGGCCGCGTCTGCATCTGCGGCACGACTCGTGCTCCGTGTGCGACCTGCAGGCGTACCCGTTCCAGTGCCCGTGGCACCAGATCGGGGGTTGCGTTGGAGTCGAACAGGGGAGAAAAGGTCACCGTGATGGCATGGCGTCGCGACAGATCACCGAGAATATCGATGCGCGTGCACAGGAGGTCCGGATCCCAGAACTCGGGCACCACCTGCATCACCGCGCCGTGCTCGCCGAGTACCGCACAGAGAGCGTCGAGCTCTTCCGGCGCCGCCAGGCGACAGGGTACCGGCCGGTGCTCATGGTCAATATCAACCCAGCTGGTGCTCATGCCGATGGCGCCAGCCTGCAGGCACTGCCGCAACAGCTGCTGCATGTCGGCGATCTCTGCGGCACTCGCGCAGCGCTCGCGGGCGGCATCGCCCATCACCCACAGGCGCAGCATGCTGTGTCCGGCCAGTGTGGCCACATTGATCCCCAGCGCATCCCGGAAAGACGCGAGATAATCTTCGAAGGTTTCCCAGTTCCAGCGCATGCCCGCATCAAATGCCGCCGCAGGCATTTCCTCGATCTGCCGGAAGACGGCGCCCACGAACGCGCGGTGTTCCGCGCGCACCGGCGCCATGGTCAGGGAACAGTTGCCGTTGATCACCGTGGTCACCCCGTGTTCCAGTGACGGCGTGGCCAGCCCATCCCAGGTGATCTGCGCGTCGAAATGGGTGTGGGAGTCGATAAAGCCGGGTGCCAGTACCAGGCCCTGCGCATCGATCACCGTGGCGGCATCGCCGGCAAGGCGCGTGCCCACCGCGACAATCTTCCCGTCGTGAATGGCGACATCGCCCCTGTACGCCGGGCTGCCGGTGCCATCGCAGACCAGGGCGTTGCTTATTTTTAGCTGATACATGCGCAAGCCTCCTTGTGGTTGGAAACTGTAGGCAGTGTGACCGTCGTGTGCCATATCAAATCGAACAGAGTGCATGGAGGATTGCACGACAGGCCCGGGCACGCCATGGCGCGGCCTCCCGGGCAGGCCCCGGGCGGTATCTCTCGCCTGCCGCGCGGTGGCAGGGTAGGATGAGCGCGCGCACTAACAGGAGGCTCAGCCGCCCGGTGACGAACGACGACGACATCGCCATGGATGCGCTGGTATCGCTTGCCCGTGCACTCGTCGCCGCGTTGCTTTCGGAGGACGCGGAGCTCGCTTTCGTTGAGGAGACGCGGCAGTTTGTTGATCAGCTGGGCGACACACTCACCCTGCCGGTCACCGAGATGATCAGCATTGATCAGTTTGATCGAGCGGCACGCCGTGAGCTGCTGGACGCCACATTGGCTGAACTGGGGTTGTCGCTGGACACCCTCGATTGGCGCGCCGATCCGGGTCTGGCTCGCGAGTTCCAGAACCGTATCTGGTCGCATCTGTACCACCGGTTCCTCGCGGCCCATCAGGTTGTCAGCAGTCATATCGAGCTGTTGCCCGCGCCCGCCGTAGACTACCCGCGCCCGCTTCACAGCCCGCCAGACTCGTGGCTGTTGTTGTTCGCCGAGCGCGGCGCATGTCGTATAGAACATCCCGCAGGTGATATCACGCTGGGAGGACGTGCTCCCGCGTTGTTGCTGTTGCCGCCCGAGTCTGACGTGGTGTTGCGCCGGATGCCCGATAGCAGCCCCTGTAGCGTATTCAGCAGCGCGTTTTATCCGCCGCAACGCTGGATGCCCTGGTTAAAGGACGTCGATAGCACAGCTCTGCCCGAACCCCTGGCGGTACTGGACGCGCGCATGGCCGGCTATGTTGGGGAATCGTTTCGGCGCATCATCGATATCGCGCACACCACGGGGCAGCGGGGCAGGGCGCTGCACCTGAATCTCCTTGAGCATATTCTCCTGCTGCGTGAGGAGCTCGCACCGGCCAATGACGACGCGGGGCTGGATCGTCGGGTGCTCGCCGCCCGGGATTTTCTGCTGGCGCATTATCACGAGAAAACGACCGTTGAGCAGGTTGCCAATGCCGCAGGTGCAGCGCCCTCGACGCTCACCGCCCTGTTCAAGATCCAGATGGGAGACAACCTCATGCGCTGGCGCGACCGGCTGCGCATGCGCCGCGCCCGCGAGCTGCTGCAGGGTACCGAGCTGCCCATCAAGGTGATTGCAGCGGAGGTCGGCTATGACGACCCGATGTTTTTCTCGCGTCGCTTCAAGCAGCTGACCGGGTGGTCGCCGTCGCAGGTGCGCAGCGGCAGCAGCCGCTAGCCGGCTCCAGCCGGGGGCAGGAAATTGTGCAACGCCTCCGGCGTATCCTCCATTCCACAGGGAATCCTGCTGTTCTCTAATACGGGGAATAACGACAACAGCAACACACCAGGGAAGCCGCATGACTGACGTACCGGGTTACACCGCCAATCAACGCCTGCTGGATCCGCGCCGGCTCGGCACCACTACCATGCTCAGCAGCACATCGAAGTATCTCAATCACCCGCGACTGCGTCACTGGGTGGCCGTGGAATCGCTGCGTCGCAACGGTCCGGACATGGACCACTACGGTGGCCCGCTGGAGATCATCGATATCTTCCGTGAACTGGATGATGTCGATGAAATCAACCGGCTGTTTGCCGAGGCACGTGCCCGTGACAGCGCACTCGATGCGTGGTTTGAAGCCCGCTTCCTCGTGCCCCACGACCTGCAGGCCCTGGCTGAACTGCCCGAGGGTACGCTGGGTCGGGAATACCAGAAAATGCTCGCTGAGCAGGGGTTGCAGGCCGATTTCCTGCCCTTTGAAAGCACCGCCACCGATTACGATTATTTCCATCGCCGGCACAGCCAGACGCATGATATCGAGCACCTGGTGGTGGGCTATCGTTACGACCCCCTGGGCGAGTTCGCGCTGATTGCCGCGCGCACCACAAACCTGCTCAAAACATTTGGCCAGGAACTCGGTGAACATATCTCGGTGGTTTCCACCCTGCTGGTCGCTACCGGGATGTCCCGCTTCGGCTGCCATTACCCGCACCTGCTGCCCCCGCTGTACAAGGCCCTGGGGGAGGGCCATCGCATCGGCGAGCAACTGAACACGCCGCTGTTCATGCCGCGCTATGAGGATATGTTTGAGTGGACAGTGGACGAAGTGCGCGAACACCTGGGCGTGGTGCACAGTCCGGATTTCGAGGACACGATGTGGTCGCTGGGGGAGTACTTCGACGCGGCCTGAGCCGCTGTCCCGGCGCGGTTGTTGCGCGGCGAATACGGGGCGCTTTTGTCAGGGCATGTCCATATGTAATAATTCCGCTGCCCTCCCATAAGCGATAATAATTATGATGCGTTCCGTTCTACGTTTTCCGTTCGTCTTTTTCCTGTTTCTGTTTCCCGCACACGCCGCCATGGCGGCAGACACCAGCGGTGCCAATACCGCCTGGATGCTTACCGCCACGGCGCTGGTGCTGTTCATGACTTTGCCGGGCCTGTCACTGTTCTATGGTGGACTGGTGCGGGTGCGCAACGTGCTCTCCGTGTTGATGCAGTGCTTTGCGCTGACGGCACTGATGTCACTGCTCTGGTTTGTCGCCGGGTATTCCCTGGCGTTCGGCTCTTCCGGGGTCGAGCAGGGTCCGTGGATCGGTGACCTGGGTAACCTCTTTCTCGCCGGGATCGCCATGGATGGCAATGCCGGCGACATTCCCGAATCGCTGTTTGTCATGTTCCAGATGACCTTTGCGGTGATTACACCGGCGCTGATCGTCGGTGCTTTCGCCGAGCGTATCCGGTTTTCCGCCATGCTGCTGTTCAGCGCAGCCTGGATGCTGCTGGTGTATGCGCCCGTGTGCCATTGGGTCTGGGGTGGCGGTTGGCTCGGGGCCATGGGGCTGCAGGACTTTGCCGGTGGTACCGTGGTGCACATCACCGCCGCCGTAGCGGCCCTGGTCGCGGCGCTGATGCTGGGTCCGCGTCGCGGTTTCGGCAGCGTTGCCATGCCGCCACACAACCTGACCATGACGGTGACGGGCGCGGGTATGCTCTGGGTGGGCTGGTTTGGCTTCAATGCCGGCTCCGCGGTGGCTGCAGACAACAGCGCCGCGATGGCGATGCTGGTGACGCACCTGTCGGCCGCCTGTGGGTCTCTGGCCTGGATGACGATGGAATGGATCCGTCACGGCAAGCCATCGGTGCTGGGTATCGTGACGGGGATGGTCGCCGGCCTCGGTACGATCACCCCGGCGTCGGGTTCCGTCGGTCCGGCGGCGGCCGTGGTCATCGGCCTCACCGCCGGGGTTGTCTGTTACTACGCGACAATCACGCTGAAGAACCGGCTGAAAATCGACGACAGCCTCGATGTCTTTCCCGTGCACGGCGTGGGCGGCATTCTCGGCACCCTGTTGGCGGGTGTTTTCTGCTCGCCCGACCTGGGCTTGTTCAGCGGCAATGGATTTTCCGACGGCATCAGCTCAATAGGCGGGCAGCTTGCCGTGCAGGCCACGGGTGTGGTGGCAACCTTCGCCTACACGGCGATCGTGAGCTACCTCCTGTTCAAGCTGGTGGATCGCCTGATCGGCCTCAGGGTTGATGCTGAACAGGAAACTGTGGGCCTCGACCTTGTCCTGCACGATGAACGGGGCTACGACCTGTAGCCCCTTAGTCCGCATCGGCGGTGAGATGCCGCAGCAGGAAAGCGGTTTCATCGCGGGCGACCGCGCTGAACAGGGGCTCGACATAGACGCCGAAATGCCCGCAGGGGTAGCTGGAGATTTCCGCGTCCGCGGCCAGTGACGCAGCCTCGCGGATGGTCGCGGGCGAGATGAAGGCATCCTGTTCCGCAATCGTGTAGTGAATGGGGCAGCGAATATCACCCGCCTGCCGGCCGGGCTTGTAGGTCGCCAACTGGAACACGAAACGCGCCGCGACACGATTGCGCCAGCCGGAATCGGCGGGCGTGATACTGGCGATTCCGGCCGCTGCTCCCGGCGACGTCATGGCGGCATGGTCATCCGGATCGCCAATAGCCTGGATGTAGTGTGGAGGCAGCCCCAGGGCGCCATGCAGGCTGTCCCTGAGCGCGGCAAACAGCAGCCCGAGGGTTTTCCCGAGAGGGACTTTCTGCTGCGGCTTTTCGGCCCAGCAAAACGGAATCTGTGCCACGACGGCGGCAATCCCGTGGTCGCGCGCCGCCACCGCCTGCACGTGCGCCCCGCCAAACGATGTGCCCCACAATGCGATACGCTGCGGATCGACACCCGGTTGCGCGCGCAGGGTGGCGATGGCGGCCTCCCAATCCTGCAACTGGTGCTTGACGCTCAGCAGCTGCCGCGGCTCACCGGCGCTGGCGCCGAAATGGCGGTAGTCGAACAGCAGCACGGCCAGGCCCGCCTCGGCGAAGACCTGCGCGTAGGCATCCAGGCGCTGGTCGCGCACGGCGGTAAAGCCGTGCGCCATGACCACGCCGGGCACCGGGGTCGGGGTGTCAGGGCGGTAGAGCCAGGCAGCGCATTCATCGCCGCCGCTGCGGAATGTCAGGTCGCTGCGCGTAACGCTGTTCACGCGGCGTCGGCCTTCTGCGCAGCGTCGCCGGGTAGCGTCGCCGGAGGCTGCCCGTTTCTACGCCGCTTCAACCCCGCTTCGATTTCCTTGTCGAGGCGCCCCACGTAGTGATCAAAGTGCAGCTGGATGGTGTGCCTGGGGCTGGGATAGTAGTCCCGCAGATAGAAGGATTCATCGGCCGCAATCATCTCCTCCATCTCCGCTTCCGAGGGCGGGGCGTAGTCGCCATTCAGGTACGGCACCACCCAGCGTGACTGTTGCTCGGCGAAGTTGACCAGGGTGGGCAGGGACTGCGCCAGGCCCATGTAGATCAGGTTGGGAACGCCGGGTATGAGCATGCGTTTGAACAGACGCGGTGGCTGATTGTCCTTGCTCGCGGTGAATTGCGGCTGGTCGAAGAAGGGAAAGCTGATCTTGTATCCGGTACACCAGACGATGACGTCAAAGTCACTGCTGCTGCCATCGGTGAAGTGCACGGTGTGGCCGTCCACGCGCTCGATGCCGGGACGCGCCTTGATATCCCCGGAGCCCGCACGCTGCAGGAACTCCCCGGACACTGTGCCGTGGGCCTCCCAGGGCTGGTAGGTCGGCTGGGGCAGGCCGTAGTCGCGGGGGTTGCCGATCTGCTGCTTGACGACGCGGCTCATCAACCAGTGCTGGATTTTACGCGGCACCCAGGCCGGAAGCATGTTCTTGTCCCCGGGCTTGCCGTTGATGTACTTCGGGAATACCCACACCCCACGCCGCATGGAGATGTGCAGGGTGCTGGCCATGAAGCGCATCGACAGTTCCGACGCGATGTCCATGGCTGAGTTGCCGGACCCCACGACCAGTACCCGTTTGTCCCGCATGTCGATGGGGTCAAAGGGCGTGTTGTAGCTGTGCGCGTGAATCTGCTCGCCGGCGAAGTCGCCGGGATAGGCCGGCTCCGGCCAGCGCGGATCCCAGTGATGGCCGTTGGCGACAATCAGGACGTCGTAGCGCCGGGTCTCGCCACCGCTGGTGGTCACGGACCAGAAGCCGTTCTCCTCGCGGTGTGCGCGTTCGACCCGGGTGTTGAACGTGATCGTGTCGCGCAAGCCGAAGTGGTCGGTGTAGTCGTTGAGGTAGTCGAAGATCTCGCTGTGATGCGGATAGTCCGGCCAGTTGTCTGGCACCGGGTATTCCTGCATGCCCATGCGAAACTTTGAGGTATCGATGTGCAGGCTCTGGTAGCAGGCTGACATCCCGTTGGGATTCCGGTAGTACCAGTTGCCGCCGATATTGTCCGAGGCCTCGAAGCAATCGTAGGCGATGTCGCCCTCTTTCAGGCGCTTGATCGTGGTCAGGCCACTGGGGCCGGCACCGATGACGCAGCACAGGGGGCCGTTGTTGTGGGCCGGTCGAAATCCGTTGTTCATCTCACTTGCTCCGTCCAGTAGGCGAGTTGCCTGGGTTATCGGGTTGGCAGCTGGCGAGCAGGTGCTCCAGCGCCGCGTTGAAATCGCCCAGCACCGCGGGCTGCGGATTGTCTGCAAGGGCCTGTTGCAGCAGTGGCAGGGTGCCCTCCGGCTGACTGTGTACAAAGCGACCGAGCACCGCTGCGTGCCCACCGTCGCCGGTCACCGCCTTCAGGTAGTTGCCGGTAACGGCCGCCCCCAACACCAGTTGGTTCACCGCGTAGTACAGCTCCAGCGCGCTGCCGGGGGTGAAGCCGCGGCTGCCAAGCAGCGCAATCAGCTGTTCCAGGTACTGTGCCTCGACGTCGCCGAATACGCCGCCCTGCATGATCTGGCTGACCAGCTCTGGCCAGTCGAGCGCGGTCTGGCAGGTACTGCGGGCATGTTCCCGCAGGATGTCCTGCCAGGACTGGCCGTTGTCGACAATGGGTTGCAGCTGGCCCTTGCGCTCGGCGACCAGGCGCAGCAGGTGCTCACGCCCCTCCACATACCCGTAGAGGGTTGCGACACCCACCTTGAGGCGGCTGGCGATGCTGGCCATGTCGAGGTTGCCTGCTGGCAGGTCGCAGGCCGTGTCGACAATGGCATCCAGGGTCAGCCGGCGCGGTCTGCCGCGGCGGCCCGGGGTCGGTTTCTGGAGTGACGACGTCATGCCGCCTATAATATCGAATTATATTCGGAAAAGAAATCTGGCCGGGCTTCCAGCGGTCTGGCGCGCGCCTCACAGACCCCTCCAGGGGTGTGTTTGCTCTGTGACGACTTCGCCGCCAGCGCGGGCTGTTCGCAGGCTCCAGGATGCCGGGGTTCCCTGCGCGTGCAGGCGCAGCCGGTGGCTGCCAACTGCGAGAGCCGCCCGCAGCGACGCGCCCGTGAGGTCGCGCTGCTGCAGAACCCGGCCCCGGGGGCAGCGCACAGTCAGGCGTATGCTGTCCTGCGGGTGGTGGCCGAAGCCTGCCGGCAGATTTGTCAGTTGCAGGTCGGCACTGTGTTCCCAGAGCAGTTTTTTGCTCGCCCAGCGCGCCAGCCACGGATGCGGCGGTGGTGCCCCGCGGAGGGTGCGGGGGCTCACGCGGCGCTCCGCCAGGCTCAGGCCGGCATAACGCTCGTAGGCCTCCAGCGTGCGCGTGCGGCCCAGCCCGAACTCTCCCAGCGTGTCGGCTGCGGCGTCACCAGCCACCAGTTTGCGGTAGCGCAGCAGGCTGCGCTCGTTGCGTAACCACCAGCGCTTGTTATCTGTCCAGTGGCGCTGCGCCCGCTCGCGACCGTAGTGGTGCCACAGGATCAGGCAGCGGGGGTGGAACAGGTCGTAGCCGTGCGTGAAGGCGCGCAGGGCCATCGCGGGCTCTTCGCCAAAAAAGTAGAACTTTGGGTCGTAGGGCACTTCCCGGCAGAAAACGCCCAGTGTGAATAGAAAGTGCGCAGACAGAAACCGTGCAGGTTCCAGGGCTGCACCGTCCAGGCGCCCCTGCATGGCGACCGGCATCACCTGGAATGGGCCGCCCTCGGAGAAGCCGTCGAAGACCAGGCGCAGGGGACGCGCAGCAGGCTCCACGGGTTTGCCGGGCTCATAGACCGGCGCGTAACTGGTGATCAGCGGTTTGTCGCTGCCCCGCTCGCGGGCGCCTTGCAGCAGGGCCCGCAATGCGGTGTCCCAGCCGCGAATGAAGCGATGATGCGAATCGATCTGCAGCGTGTAGGCTTCGCCTCGATACAGGGCCTGTGTCTCGCTGCGCGCCCAGCAGGCTCCGCGGCTCTGGCTGTAGTGCACCGAGAGCACACGAACAGCGGGATGGTCGGCAAACTCCTGCAGGCTGTCGTCGGTAGCGCGCTGCCAGCAGATGCCGAACGTAAGCCGCTCTGGCGCATCGGCCTGCGCGATACAGTCGCGCAGCGTTGGCAGCAGCTCCGGGTCACGGTAGGCCGCAATCTGCACGAAGATGCGATCGTCACCTGACCGGTCTGGCGCTGCCGATGCCTGATGAGCAGGGAGTCGGGGTCCAGCGTTCAAAAGCGGATGGCGCCTTGCGAGCGCAATTGCGAAAGCACCAGCGTCAGGTCCTCGTAGATTCCGACCGCCTCGCCGTAGGCCCCTTCAAGCAGCGCGCGAATCTCCCCTGTGCTGCGCTCACCGTCGATAAGTTGCCAGATCAATGCGGCGCTGTCGTTGAGGTAGCAGGCGCGGGTCGTGTCCTCGTTGTACAGCACCCACTCGCCCTCGAGCTGCTCCTCGGACCAGCGTGGGTCGCGTTGCGGAATACGCGGTGTGTCTGCTGTGGCGCGCAGTACGCCACCGCTTCGTGCGCCGGCGTCCTGCAGGCAGTCCGGGAGCGTTGGTGGCGCATGAGCGAGGGTTTCCGGGGCGATGTACCGATCGGCAAAGCAGAGACCCGCGAATTGCTCGTAATCGGCCAGGGAACGAGCAGTGCCCAGTCCATAGCCATCGAGGTCGATGGGCGCCACGCCATCTACACCGACCAGTGCCCGGTAGCGTGCCAGCGCCGCTTCGTTGCGTGCACTCCAGTCGCTGTGATCGTCCCAGTGGCAGCGGCGTCCCTTGCGCGAGTATTCGTGCCAGACGAGTGTCCGGTGCGGGCAGAAGAAATCATAGCCACTGGTCCAGGCGCGCACGCAGGTGCCGATTTCCTCGCCGTGGAAATAGCCGTTGGGATCAATCGGCACGTCGTGCACGAAGGCGCCGTCGCTGAAACTGAAATGGGCCGACCAGAAACGGGTGGGGACAGGCGCTTCGGGGGGTTCCACGGGTATATAGGGCCGCATGAATACCACCCCGGAATCGTCGAAGCGGTCCGCTCCCAGTAGCCAGATTTCCGGGCTGCGCGCCGCCGGGTCATTCTCGGGGTCGAAGGCGGGCAGGTAGGTCGTCAGCACCGGCCGCTGCACACCGCTGCCGCGCAGCCCCTCAAGCATAGTGACAAGGGCGCTGTCCCAGCCCGGGGCAAATCGATGGTGCCCGTCCAGTTGCAGGAAATAGCGCTCTCCGCGGTACTGCTGCTGAATGCGGTTGCGTGCCCAGCAGACGCCGCGGCTCTGCTGATACGGCACGTCGAGGATCTCCAACTGGGGCGAGTCAGCCAGGTCACCCAGGGAGTCCTCCGGCGCGCGTTGCCAGTAAACGCAGACGCGCAGGCGAGACGGCGTGTCCGCCATGCTCAGCAGGCTGGCAAGCGTCGCTGGCAGGTCGAATTCCCGGTACGCGGCAATGCTGATGAAAATATCGGGGCTGTTCATGATTCGCGCCTGTCTCCGGCTGCATAGTGAAACTCGCGTCGATGTTCGATGGGGGAGGCCAGCAGTACGCCACCGCGCAGCTCTCCACGTCGGGCGCGCTCATAGAGATGCGCCATCCAGAACTGTTCGTGGGGCTGAGGCCAGCGCCTGTCGAGAAACATCCGGCGATTCCCGGCCCGGCTGACCAGCTGCGGCCAGTTGCAATAGAACACTTCCCCCAGGGCATAGGGCAGCCCCTCCAGCTGTCCCAGCTGGCTGAAGTTGGCAGGCGGTATCTGCTCAAGGGCCAGCCCAGCGGTGCGCCTGGGGTGTTGCGGCCACAGTTGGGCCCTGCGCTCTTCCGTCACATTGTGCCAGGCCCACTGCTGGTCATTGCTGCCGTAAAACTCCGTGAAGCTGAGCTTGAGAAAATCCAGCTGCCTGCTCACCAGTATTGCCAGTGCCCGTGGCAGCAGGCGGTCCACGCGTCGCGCAAAGCCGCTGCGACAGGTGCCGTCTTGCGTGGCATGCAGCATGTCGTCCTCCAGGAACAGCATGTACGCCGCGCCACTGTCTGCGAAATGGTCTGCAATGAATTGCCGTCCGCCGCAAATGCCTAGGTTGCCCGGTGCCAGATACCGTCCGCCATAGCGCTGGCAGATTGCCTGATTATCCCGCTGGCAATCGGCAGCGGTACTCTGGTCAACGATGTACAGCTGCAGGGCATGCACGGCCTGAAAGGCATCGGCCCAGGATGCCAGCAGCAGGGCCAGCTGCCCGGGGCAATTGAAGGTGAGCACGTAAATACTGAGAGCTGGACGTTCGGCAGTGGGCAGCGGAGGGGGAGGTGCTGCGGCTGGCATCGTCCCAACGCGGCCGTCCGCTGCACGCTGCGTCGGTTTCGATGCCTGCACCAGACGCTCCAGATAGGGTGCAATCAAGCCGTCCTCTGCCAACGGCTCACGCTGGAACAGGTCCGGGTGCCGGTGGGCGATTATGGTCAGGATGCTCTCTTCAGTGCCCATGTGGCCGGCAGCGAGCGTCGCCTCCAGGCAGGCATCATAGACAGCGCATACCTTCCGTATCGCGGCAGGCCTGCCCCCAAACAGTCCTCCACGTGCCACCCAGCGAACAGGCTCTCCCCCCGACCAGCGCGCCATTGCCGGTCGCTCGAAGCCGTGAATTTCGCTGCCGCCCAGGTAGGGGAAGCTCAGGAGCAGGAAGGTTTTGATCTGCGCTGCCAGTAGCGAAGGCCATGCCGGATCCGCCAGGGCAGCGCCGCAGGTGCGTGCAAGACCGGCATCCAGCCAGACCAGGGCATCGCTTTGAAACGGGTTATCCTCCGCACTCGCGTCGAGCAGGCCGAGCTTGCTCATGACGAGGGGGTTGTAGTGGGGCAGCGTGGCCTGCGGGCTGCCGGCGAGCCAGCTCGCCTGGCTTCGCCACCCGGGATCCTGCCGGATCTGCTGTATGCGATTGTAGGCGGGGAAGTCCTGCTCGATAGCAGTCACAGTCAGTGTGCGCACTTCAGTGTTGTGCCGCCGTCGCAGCCGCCAGACCTCCGGCTCCAGGTCCGGAGATGTGTAGATGACCAGCGGCAGATCAAGAGCGAGCAGGGTGCGGAAATGCTTGAGGTAGTTGTCGAAGCTGCGCAGGTGGTCTGCCGCCAGGCCGGTGTCTGCGCTGCCTCGGCCGATATCAAGGAGTGCCGTAACGGCCGTCAGTGTGACGGCAGAGGCTTCACTCACCCGGGGGTGCTTGGCGCTTCTCCGCTGCGTTGCGCTGCATCCGCTTGATGCCCAGGTAGCCCAGCAAGCCGGCAACGACCGCAGCAAAACCCGCGGGCGCTACGTCGACCGCAACCGGGGAGGGGACAGGCAGCGGTGAGGGCGAGGGTGTTGGAAACGGCGTTGGCGACGGCGTCACCTGCGCGTGGGCCGACATGACCACGGAGTCGATAACGGGCTTCACCCAGGACGCGGGGATGGCACCGGTCTGTATGCCAACGCCGACAACGCCGACACCCAGCGCCTTCAACAGACGTCGTTTTCCTGTATCGGTGGTCATGCGGTGAATCCTCGCAAAGTCAGGCTCGAAGCCTAGCATGCGGCCCGCGGGCAGACAATTGCTACAGAAGATGATGTCGACTGCCGCTGGCGCGCCGAGCAGTGGCTTTGCAGGCATCGGACTGGAGGCGAACGCACAGGCAGTTCATAATGCGCCGCTCATGGTCATGCAACGAGTAGATCTATGGGAAGCGGCGGCAAGCTGGATGCCCGTTTCGAGCAAGCGCTCGCAGTACATCAGGCAGGCGATTTGCAGGAAGCGCAGAAGCGCTACCGGCAGATTCTGCGCAAGCACCCACGTCACGCTCATGCCCTGCATTTGCTCGGCCTGATCGACTTCCAGTGCGGGCGCGCCGAGGATGCGGTGCGGCAGATAGACCGGGCCATTGCGCTGAGTCCCGGCAATCCCGCGTTTTACTCCAATCGCGCCAATGCACTGCAGCACCTCGGGCAATGGGAGGCGGCCGTGGCGGGCTACGACACCGCGCTCAGGCTCAAGCCTGACTTTGCGGAGGCCGTATTCAACCGCGCCAGCGCGCTGCAGAAGCTGGGGCGTCACCGCGAGGCGCTCGTCGGGTTTGAGTACGCCGCGCGCCTGGCGCCCCGCGATGCGGATATTCGGGTGGGGCAGGCCGCGGCGCTGCGCGCGCTGGGCCGCGGCGAGGAGGCGCTGGCTGCTCTGGAACAGGCTCTGCTGCTGAACCCGGCTTCCGCCAGTGCCTGGTGTCATCGCGGCAATATACAGCATGACCTGGGGGACACCGCGGCAGCGGAGGCCAGCTACAGTCGGGCGCTGGCATTTCAGCCCGGCCTGGCGCTGGCGCACGCCAATCGCGGACACCTGCATCAGGAAAACGGCGAGTTCTCCGCGGCCATTGCAGACTACCGCCAGGCGCTGGCCGCCAGCACTGCGGCTGCCGAATTTGCCTACCTGCGCGGCGCCGTGCTGCACGCCCGCCTGAGCCTGTGTGATTGGGAGGGCATTGACACCGAGATCAGTGAACTGTTGCAGGACCTGCAGCGCGGCGTGCTCTGCACCGCCCCGTTCCCGCTGTTGACGCTGACCGACGATCCAGCGCTGCAGTCCCAACTTGCCGGTCGGTGGTGCGCGCAGCGCGTTCGTCAACGACCGCAACCTGAGTATGCGCCGCCGCCGGCCCTGGGTGAGCGTATTCGACTGGGTTATTTCTCTGCCGATTTTCACGCGCACGCGACGGCCTACCTGATTGCCGAGCTCTTCGAGCGGCACGACCGCGAGCGTTTCGAGCTGATTGCGTTTTCCTACGGACCGCCGGTGCAGGACGCGATGCGCACCCGGCTCGAAGCCGCATTCGACCAGTTTCTGGATGTGCGCGAGCTGGGTGATGAGGCGGTCGCACAGCGATCCCGCGAGCTGGGTATCGATGTGGCGATTGACCTCAAGGGCTACACCCGGGACCAGCGTATGGATATTTTCGCCTGGGGTGCGGCTCCGATACAGGTCAGTTACCTGGGCTACCCGGGCACCCTGGCCTGTCCCCACATTGACTACCTGGTCGCGGATCCCGTGTTGATTCCCGCCGAGCAACGCGCGCATTACCCCGAACACATTGTGTTCATGCCCGGCAGTTACCAGTGCAACGACAGCCAGCGGCCGATCCCGCGGCAGGCGCCGGCGCGAGCGACGTTGGGGTTGCCGGAAGACGCGCTGGTGTTTGCCGCTTTCAATACGCTGTTCAAGCTGACGCCGGAGGTGTTTCGCGCCTGGATGGAGATTCTGCAGGCAGTGCCGAACAGCGTACTCTGGCTGCTGGAGGGGCATCCCGACGCCATGGCGAACCTGCGTCGTGAAGCCGGGCGTGCCGGGCTGGAACCGGAACGTCTGGTGTTTGCGCCGCGTGTACCCCTGGCCGAACACCTGGCCCGGCACGCTTGCGCTGATCTGTTTCTCGATACGTTTCCCTGCAACGCGCACACCACCGCCAGCGACGCACTCTGGGCAGGGCTGCCGGTCCTGACCCTGGCCGGGCAGGGATTTGCCAGCCGGGTTGCAGCCAGCCTGCTGCACGCGGTGGAGTTGCCCGAACTGGTGACCCACAACCTCGCCGACTACGTGCAGACTGCCATTGCGCTGTCTCGGGATCCGCAGCGCCGAGCCCACCTGCGCGCGCAGCTTGCAGCGGCACGTGCCAGCTCATCCCTGTTTGATGCACAGGGTTTTGCCCGCCAGCTGGAACGGGCCTACACGACCATGGTGGATTTCCGGCGCCGCGGTGTTGCACAGCAGGACATCCATCTTGAGCCGTAAGCCATCGAAAGGAGCCCTGCCACCGGCACTCCAGGCACGCTATCGCGAAGCGGTCGCGCTGCACCAGAGTGGACACCCCGCTCGTGCCAGCGCGCTGTACGCCGAAGTGCTGGCGGTGCGTCCGCGGCATTTCGACAGCCTTCACCTGCGCGGTGTGGCGGCGCTGCAGCTGGGCGATACCGAGCGAGGCATACAGTGGCTGCAGGCAGCGATCAAAATCGACGGCAGCGTGGGGCCCGCCCATTTCAACCTGGGCAATGCGCTGCTTGCTGCCGGCCAGCTGGAGCCCGCCCTCGCCTGTTTCGATCGGGCGGTGGCGCTGAAACCCGATTATGCACAGGCCTGGAGCAACCGCGGCAATGCGCTGCTGGACCTGCGCCGCGTGTCGGCGGCACTGGACAGTTATGACCGCGCTCTCGCCTGCAAGGCCGATTACGCGGATGCCTGGTACAACCGGGGTAACGCGCTGCTGGATCTTGGCCGCCCGGCGGATGCCCTGGCGAGCTTTGACCGGGCACTCGCCCTGGATGCGCGGCACAGCCAGGCCTGGTGCAACCGTGGCAAGGCGCTTGCCGACCTGCAGACGCTGGTACCTGCGGCAGAGAGCTACCAGCGGGCCCTCGAGCTGCGCCCGGGATACCCCTTCCTGTTTGGCACGTGGTTGCACACGCGCATGAAGGTCTGCGACTGGTCCGGCCTTACGGCGGATACTGCACGCCTGCAGCAGGGCATCGCGGCGGGTGAGGCGATTGCACCACCCTTCCCGGTGCTGGCCCTGCTGGATTCACCTGCGCTGCAGCGGCAGGCCGCTGCCCGCTATGCGCAGGCGCGCTATCCACGCGCCGCAGCGCCAGATGCGTTTCCGGCTTCCGCGCCGGCTGCACCGATCAAGGTGGCGTACTACTCGGCTGATTTTCGTGAGCATGCGACAACGCACCTGCTGCTGGAGGCGCTCGAGTCCCACAGCGATGCGCGTGTGCAGTGTTATGGCTTCGGGTTTGGTCCCGCGGCGGAGGACGCTGCCAGCGCGCGACTTGCCGCCGCGTTTCACCGGTTTATCGATGTGAACACCATGACCGACCAGCAGGTGGCCGCACTGTCGCGTGAACTGGGTGTCGATATTGCCGTTGATCTGAAAGGCTACACGCGCGACTCGCGACCGGGCCTGTTCGCGGCGGGCTGTGCCCCGGTGCAGGTGAGCTACCTCGGCTATCCGGGCACGATGGCCACGGATTATCACGATTACCTGATTGCCGATACGGTAGTTGTTCCCCCCGCGCAACGCGGGCACTACAGCGAACAGCTGGTCTACCTGCCGGGGTGCTACCAGGCCAACGACTCGCGCCGCGCACCTGCGGTGGAGCCCGTGAGTCGCGCTGCGCTGGGCTTGCCGGAGAGGGCTTTCGTGTTCTGCTGCTTCAATAACAGCTACAAGATCCTGCCTGAAACCTTCGCCTGCTGGATGCGGCTGCTGCAGGCCGTGGAGGGCAGTGTGCTCTGGCTGCTGGAAGACAGCAAGGACGCCTCGGCGCGGCTGTGCGAGGCGGCGCTGGGTCACGGTGTAGAACCCCAGCGCCTGGTATTCGCCCCGCGTGTCGGGGCGGCCGAACATCTGGCGCGTCACCGCGCAGCGGACCTGTTTCTCGACACATGGCCCTGCAATGCGCACACCACGGCCAGCGACGCGCTGTGGGCGGGTCTGCCGCTGCTGACAGTGATGGGAGAGGCATTCGCCGGGCGGGTCGCAGCAAGCCTGCTGCACGCGCTGGGTCTGCCCGAGCTGATAGTCACCACGGAGCATGCCTATGAACAGCGTGCACGCGCTTTGGCGACGGATCCTGCTGCACTGGCGTCCCTGCGTGAGCGCCTGGCCGAGCAGCGGCTCAGCAGCCCGCTGTTCGACGGTCGCGCAATGGCGCGCAATCTCGAGACAGCCTATGCCGCGATGCACCAGCGCCGCCTGTCAGGGCTGCCGCCCGCGGCACTGGCCGTGGAGGCAGACGGCAGCTACCGGCTGCTGGATGCACAGGCTGTTGCAGATGAGTGAGCACCGCCGCTGGATGGAGCAGGCCCTGGCGCTGGCGGATCGCGCGGCATCCCAGGGCGAGGTGCCTGTGGGTGCCCTGGTGGTGCGCGACGGGCAGCTGCTGGGACAGGGCTGGAACCGGGTCATCAGCGATGCGGACCCGACCGCCCACGCGGAAATCGTGGCCTTGCGCGATGCGGCACGCGCGGAGGGCAATTACCGTTTGCCCGGTGCAACGCTCTACGTCACCCTGGAACCCTGCAGTATGTGTGCGGGCGCACTGGTACATGCGCGCATCGCCCTGCTGGTCTTTGCGGCCCGCGAGCCGCGCGCCGGCGTCGTCTGCAGTCAGTGTGCGTTGCTGGAATCGCCCTGGTACAACCACACGGTGCGCTGGGAGGAGGGGGTGTTGGCCGAGGCGTCCAGTGAGCGTTTGCAGGCGTTTTTTCGCGCCCGCCGTTCATAGCGCGAGGAAGCGTTCCCCTTGCAGCGCCGCCGGGAGGAACTGCATCGGGTTCAGGGGTTGGCCCGGCTGATTGGCTGACATGTCCTTCCACTGCAGAATGCTGTAGTAGTGACGAATGTTCTGCACGAAATTCGCCGCCTCCCTGCCCCGCGCATAGCCGTAGCGCGTATTGCGGTAGTGCTCTCTTTTCTGCAGTAGAGGCAGCGTTTCCATGACGTCGCTCCACAGGTGGGGGTCGCCGCCCCGTTGCTCGGTCAGCACCCTGGCATCTTCGAGGTGTGCCAGCCCGATATTGTAAGCAGCCAGCGCGAGCCAGGTCCGGTCCGGCTCGTCGATGTCCGCTGGCAGGCGCCTGCGTATATTCTTCAGGTAGCGGGCTCCCCCGCGCAGGCTCTGCAGGGGGTCCAGCCGGTCCTTGACGCCCATTTCCCGCGCCGTGGGCCCGGTGAGCATCATCATACCGCGCACCCCCGTGGGGGAGGTGGCTTCCGGGTCCCAGTGGGACTCCTGGTAGGCGATGGCGGCCAGCAGGTGCCAGTCCAGCTTGTACTCTTCCGCGACCTGGCGAATAAGCTTGCTGTACGCAGGCAGCTTGCTGCGGATATTGCGGGCAAAGACGTGCGATCCCACGCGCGACAGCACGGTGTTGTGTCCGAAGTGCTGCTCTCGCAGCTGTTCCAGACGGCCGTCCTCTTGCAGCGCGCTGAGAAATGTATCGGCGCGTTCAATCAGTGCGGTGTACTCGTCACCGGGGGGGAAGTACCACACCATATCCTGCTCACTGCCCAGGTTGAAGGCGACGTCGAGGCGGGAATACAGGCTCTGTTGCATGCGGAACTCGTTTGAGTCGATGACTGCAATGTCTGCGTCGCCGCTGTCTACTCGTTCCAGCAACTCCATCGTATCGGCGCCGCGCACGGCTTCCCAGCTCAGCTCCGGCCAGGCGGCTGACTTGAGTTCCTGCAGCGTCTGTTCGTGGCTGCTTCCCGCCAGCACCACCAGGTGCAGGTCTTCGATGTCGTCCAGTCCCGAGGGTTTGCGCCTGCCCGTGCGATAGATGACGCGGGGCACCAGACTGGCGTAGGGCGTGGAGTGGTTGAACATCGCGCTGCGCGCTTGAGTGAGACTCAGGCCCGCCGCCGCAAAGTGCGCCTCCCGCCGTTGCAGGCGGCGAAAAATGCCGCCCAGGCTGTAGGCGGTGTCCATCTGCAGGGTCACGCCCAGTTCCTCCGCGAACAGCTGGGCCAGATCGTGCTCGAAGCCCGCGGCGCCGTTCTTGTCGAGGTAGAAGGTGGTGGGACTGTTCCGGCTGACGACCACCAGTTCGCCATCCGCGAGCACCTGCTGCAGCGCATCGTCACGCGAGCAGCCGGAGAGCAGGACAGCGGTGGCGAAAGCCAGCAACCACAGTGATCTTTGCAGGGTCATGCGCGGATTCTAGCGCCCTGCGGGGTGGCCGAACAGCGTTGGTAAGCTTTACAAACCATGGACATGCGCAGGTTCCGTCAGGGTCTCGCGGGTTTATCACTCATTCAGGGTATTTGAACCACGTCACTTCAGGGTAGTCTATGTGAAAGTCGAATAATCCGGAGAAAGGCTCATGACGCTGCCCGCTACGCCGTTAACCCACCGCCCGCCGCTGCGCGCCCAGGACATTTACGACCGTGTGCTTGCGCTGGGGGACATGCTGCGCAAGAACGCGCCACTGGCGCGTGAAAGCCGCATGGTGCCGCAGGAAAATATCGATGCCCTGCGGGATGCAGGGTTCTTTCTGGCTCTGCAACCCCGCAAGTGGGGCGGTCACGAGGTGGATCCGCAGGACTTCTTCCGCATGCACCTCGCCATTGCTGAAAACTGCATGTCCACCGCCTGGGCTGCGGGTATCGTCGCCGTGCACGCGTTCCAGATTGCGTTGATGGACGAGCGGGCCCAGACCGATGTCTGGGGCGAGGATGTGCATGTGCGCGCTTCATCGGCTTATGCCCCGATGGGCAAGGTGACCGCCGTGGAGGGCGGGTTCCGCTTCAGCGGACGCTGGGGTTGGAGCAGCGGCAGCGATCATTGCACCTGGGCATTGCTGGGCGGCATTGCCCCGGACGGCGGCTTCCGCACCTTCCTTATCCCGCGTAGCGACTATCGCATCGAGGACACCTGGCACGTGATGGGTCTGCAGGGAACCGGCTCCAAGGACATCATTGTGGAAGATGTGTTTGTGCCGGAGTACCGCACGCACAAGGCGGAGGACGGTTTCCGCGGCACCAACCCCGGCGTCACCGCCGACAGTGCGCCGCTGTACCGTCTGCCCTGGGCGCAGCTGTTCGTACGTGTCGTCTCCACACCCGCGATCGGTGCCGCCCGCGACGCCCTGGACCTCTACCGCCAGATGGTCGTGGGCAAGGCCAGCGGCGACGTGACCAAACTGGCCGGCGATACCGGTACCCAGGAGCGCATTGCCGCGGCCATCACCAGCATCGACGAGATGGAGGCCATTCTGTTCCGGAATTTCGACCGCATGATGGCCCAGGTCAGCGCCGGAGAAGAAGTGCCTGTGCTGGAGCGGATCAAGTACCGCTACCAGGCGTCACTGGTGATCGAGCGCTGCATGGCGGTGATTGACAGCCTGTTCTCCTCGGCCGGCGGCAGCTCCGTGTTTCTTGGCAGTGAAATCCAGCAGCGCTTCCTGGATATCCACACTGCCCGCGCCCACGTGGCGAACAACCCCACGGCATTTGGCCGGAACCTGGGCGCCGTGCTGCTGGGCGCCGAGAGCACGGACTTCTTCGTCTAGGAGGGTCTGCCGCCCGCGCAGGGAGTGAATTTGCCCGCCGATTGGCGGTGACTCCCTGCGGCTCTATCCCGTACAATGGCGGGCTTTCAGAAAGCCGCTCCTGGAGCCCGCCCCAGCATGCTGATTTTGCGTGGAACATCGGCCCTGTCTCCTTTTCGCCGGGACAAGCTGACCCAGAAACTCGCCGCCATCGACCCCGCCATCCACCTTGAGCACTGCGAATTTGTGCACTTCGTGCAGACCGCGGGTGAACTCACCGCCGCGCGCCAGGCGCAGCTAGGCCAGTTACTCGGCGATGGCCCCGGGGCTGCGGCGCCGGTCCAGGGGACGTTGCTGCTGGTGGTGCCCCGTCCGGGCACGATCTCGCCGTGGTCCAGCAAGGCAACCGACATCGTCCACAACTGCGGCTTTGCCGAGGTGCGTCGGGTGGAGCGGGGTGTGGCCTGGTATCTTGCGGTGCCGGCATCGCTCCCCGCGGAGGCCCGCCGTGCTGTGGCCTCCCTGCTGCACGATCGCATGACCGAAAGCGTACTGCCCACCCTGGAAGCGGCCAGCGCGCTGTTTCGCGAGCAGCCCCCCGCCGCGCTTGCGACGATTGATATCCTGCAGGGCGGCCGCGCCGCGCTGGAGGCAGCGGATGCCAGCCTCGGCCTTGCCCTCGCCGATGACGAAATCGATTATCTGGTGCAGGCGTTTACCGGGCTGGGTCGCAACCCCAGTGATGTCGAACTCATGATGTTCGCGCAGGCCAACTCCGAGCACTGTCGTCACAAGATCTTCAACGCCAGCTGGACCATCGACGGTGTGGATCAGGCGCACTCCCTGTTCGGCATGATTCGCAACACCTATGCCTGCGGCGGTGAAGGTGTGCTGTCGGCGTATTCCGATAACGCGGCCGTGGTGGCCGGACATCGCGCCGGCCGCTTCTACCCGGATCCGCAGACGGCAGAGTACGGCTTCTCCCAGGAGCCGATTCACCTGCTGATGAAAGTGGAAACGCACAACCACCCCACGGCCATTGCGCCGTTTCCCGGCGCTGGCACCGGTGCCGGCGGTGAGATCCGTGACGAGGGCGCGGTGGGGCGTGGCTCCAAGCCCAAGGTGGGTCTCACCGGCTTTTCGGTATCCAACCTGCAGATTCCCGGCTACCCGCAGCCCTGGGAATCGGACTACGGCAAGCCTGCGCGCATCGTCTCGGCCCTGGACATCATGCTGGAGGGGCCGATCGGCGGCGCGGCGTTCAACAACGAGTTCGGCCGACCCAATCTCTGCGGCTATTTCCGCAGCTTTGAGCTGGATGTTCCCGGCGTGTCCGGCATGGAACGTCGGGGCTACCACAAACCGATCATGATCGCCGGCGGTTACGGCAATATTCGCGAGGAGCATGTCGAGAAGGGCGCTTTCGCGCCGGGCGCGCACCTGATCGTGTTGGGCGGCCCGGCAATGCTCATTGGCCTGGGTGGCGGCGCGGCCTCCTCCATGGCCAGCGGCGCCAGCGCCGAGGACCTCGATTTCGCCTCGGTGCAGCGCCAGAATCCCGAGATGGAGCGACGCTGTCAGGAGGTGATCGACCGTTGCTGGCAGTTGGGCCGCGACAACCCGATCGCCTTTATCCACGATGTCGGTGCCGGCGGCCTGTCCAACGCGCTGCCCGAACTGGTCAAGGATGGCGGGCGCGGCGGACGTTTTGCCCTGCGCGACGTGCCCAATGACGAACCCGGTATGGCCCCCCTGGAAATCTGGTGCAACGAATCCCAGGAGCGCTATGTACTCGCCGTCGAGCCCGAGCACCTGCAGCGCTTCGAGGCGATCTGCCGGCGAGAGCGCTGTCCCTTTGCGGTGGTTGGCGAGGCCACGGCGGAGCAGCACCTGACCCTCGAGGACAGTCACTTCGGCAATGCGCCGGTGGACCTGCCCATGTCTGTCCTGTTCGGCAAACCCCCCAAGATGCAGCGTGACGTGACCCGTCAGCCGCTGTCGCTGCCCGCGCTGAACCTGGAAATGCCGCTGCTGGAAGCCGTGGAACGCGTGTTGCAGCTGCCGGCGGTAGCCAGCAAACAGTTTCTGATTACCATCGGTGACCGCACCGTCACCGGCATGGTCGCACGCGACCAGATGGTCGGCCCCTGGCAGGTGCCGGTGGCGGACTGCGCGGTGACCACCGTGTCCTATGACAGCGTGGCTGGAGAAGCCATGGCGATGGGTGAGCGCAGCCCGTTGGCGCTGGTGGATGGCCCGGCCTCCGGGCGCATGGCCATTGCGGAAGCGGTCACCAACCTGTGCGCCGCTCCGGTGGCCGCGCTGGCGGATATTCGCCTGTCCGCCAACTGGATGTGCGCGGCGGGTCACGGCCGTGAGGACGAAGTGCTGTTTGACACGGTGCGCGCGGTGGGAATGGAGTTGTGCCCGGCACTCGGGATTACCATTCCGGTCGGCAAGGATTCCATGTCCATGCGCACCACCTGGCAGGCGGAGGGCGAGCAGCGCGCCGTCACCGCGCCGGTATCCCTGGTGGTATCCGCGTTTGCACCGGTAAGCGATGTGCGCCTGGCGGTCACCCCCGAGCTGTCGACCACTGCCGATGCGGAGCTCTGGCTGCTGGACCTGGGCCGCGGCGCCGGTCGCCTGGGCGGCTCTGCGCTGGCACAGGTGTACGGGCAGCTGGGGCACGAGGTGCCGGACCTTGACCGGCCGGCGGATCTGGCGTCGTTCTTTACGCTGGTGCAGGCGTTCCTGCAAAGCGGCAGGCTGCTGGCCTATCACGACCGCTCGGATGGTGGCCTGCTGACCACGCTGCTGGAAATGGCTTTTGCCGGACGTTGCGGCCTGGAAATCGATCTCGCATTCCTCGCCGGCAGCCCGCTGCAACAACTGTTCGCCGAGGAAGTGGGTGCGGTGTTGCAGGTTGCCGCCGCCGATGTACCCGACCTGCGCGAGCGCGCAGCAGCGCTGGGCCTCGCGGATTGCCTGTGTCCGCTGGGCCGGGCAATTCCCGGTGAGCGGGTGGTGATTCGCTCCGCCGGCGATGTTGTGCTGGACGAGCAGCGCAGCCGCCTGCAGGCGCTGTGGGCGCGCACCAGCTTTGAGATTGCCCGTCTGCGTGACAACCCGGAGTGCGCCGAGGAAGAGTATCAGCGGGTCTCCCTGCCGGATCCCGGCTTGTCCGCCCATGCCACCTTCGACCCCGCCGAAGACATCGTGGCGCCTTATATCAATCGCGGTGTGCGTCCGCGGGTGGCGATCCTGCGTGAGCAGGGTGTCAACGGGCATGTCGAAATGGCCGCCGCCTTTCACCGCGCGGGGTTTACGCCCGTGGACGTGCACATGAGCGATCTGCTCAGCGGTGCCCGCGAACTCGCCGGATTCAAGGGGCTCGCGGCCTGCGGCGGTTTTTCCTACGGTGACGTGCTCGGCGCGGGTGCCGGCTGGGCGAAAAGCATTCTGTTCAACAACGCGCTGCGCGACCAGTTTGCGAACTTCTTCGCCCGCGAGGACAGTTTCACTCTCGGTGTCTGCAATGGCTGCCAGATGGTGTCCACGCTGGCCGAGTTGATTCCGGGTGCGGCGCATTGGCCGCGCTTCGTGCGCAACCGGTCGGAACAGTTTGAGGCGCGACTGGCGTTGGTGCGGGTGGAACAGAGCCCGTCGGTGCTGCTCGCGGGCATGGCCGGCTCGCACCTGCCGATTGCGGTCGCACACGGTGAGGGGCGGGCGCAGTTCGCGCAGACGGGCGGCGCGGAGCAGTGTGAGGCGGAGGGCAGCATTGCCCTGCGCTACCTGGAGAATGACCTCTCGGTGGCAGAGCGCTATCCCGCCAACCCCAACGGTTCACCGCTGGGCATCGCAGGCCTGTCCAGCCTGGATGGGCGCGCCACCATCATGATGCCGCATCCGGAGCGGGTGTACCGCAGTGTGCAGCATTCCTGGGCGCCGGCTGACTGGGGCGAGGACGCGCCCTGGCTGCGGCTGTTTCGCAATGCCCGCCACTGGGTCGGCTGACGCCGCCCCTTGTGACCCCCCCTTGATTCCTTATAATGACCGACTTTCCATTCCCGGCGATCTGCCCCATGCGGTGCGTTCGCCGAGGCCCGGTAGCCTGTTAGAGCCTGATTATGTTGAATAAGTACCCCTTGTGGAAATACCTGTTGGTGCTCGCGGTGTTGGCGACGGGATTGTTTTACGCCGCCCCCAACCTGTACGCGCCAGACCCGGCGCTGCAGATCACCGGCGAAAGCAGTGCCCAGGTCATTGATGAGCGCACCCTCAGCCGCGCGACCAGCGCGCTGGAGGAAGCCGGCATTGAGCACTTTGGCGAGGTGATAGACCCGGGCGGCCGCAATGCACTGGTGCGGCTGCGCGACGCCGAGCAGCAACTTGTGGCGCAGGCCAGGGTGCAGCGCGCCCTGGGGGATGGCTTTATTGTGGCCCTGAACCTGGCGCCCACCACCCCCGCGTGGCTCAGTGACCTGGGTGGGCAGCCCATGAAGCTGGGCCTGGACCTGAGCGGCGGCGTGCATTTCAAGCTTGAGGTGGATGTCGATGCCGCCATGGAGCGGCGTCAGGAGTTTTACGAGACGGCCATTCGTCGCGCCCTGCGTGATGAGCGGATTCGGGGCATCGTCGGACGCGAGGGCGATCTGTCGGTCACGGCGCGCCTGCGCAGCGAGGCGGACCGCGAAGCGGCCCGCACCCTGATTGCCGACAATCACCCGGAGTTGACACTGGAGCGCGGTGGAGACGGTGACAACTGGACCATTACCGCCTCCATGACCGAGCAGATGCGCACGGAAATTGCCAATTATGCGGTATCGCAGAACCTGACAACGCTGCGGAACCGGGTCAACGAGCTGGGTGTGTCGGAGCCGCTGGTGCAGCGCCAGGGCCAGAGCCGTATTGTGGTGGAGCTGCCCGGCATCCAGGATACCGCGGAAGCGAAGCGGATTCTGGGCACGGTGGCGAACCTCGAGTTCCGCCTCGTAGCGAACCTGGATGCCCCGGAGTCGGAAAAGCAGCGCTTCGAGTACCGCAGCGAAGACCGCGCCGGCTCCTTTGAGTGGCTGGAGCGCGACATCATCATTACCGGTGAGCGCGTGGCGAATGCCCAGGCCAGTTTCGACGAGAACGGCCGCCCCAACGTACAGATCAGTCTGGACGGGGAGGGCGGCACCCTCATGTCGCGGGCGACGCGCAATAACGTCAAGCGGCGCATGGGCGTTCTGTTCATCGAGCGCAAATTCCGTACCCGCTACGAGCTGCAGGAAGACGGCAGTGAGAAAGCGATCCAGATTCCCTACGACGAACGCAAACTGCTGACCGCGCCGGTCATCCAGTCGGCACTGGGTGCCCAGTTCCAGATCACCGGGCTGGACAGCCCGCTGGAAGCCTCTGAGCTGGCCCTGATGCTGCGCGCCGGGGCACTGGCGGCGCCCATCTCCTTTGTGGAAGAGCGCACCGTCGGGCCGTCACTGGGGGCAGAAAATATTCGCCTCGGGGTGAAATCCGTGCAGTTCGGTCTCGCGCTGGTCGTGCTGTTCATGATTCTCTATTACCGCGTCTTCGGCGTGATTGCGGTCGTGGCGCTGGCGGCCAACCTGGTGTTGCTGGTCGCCTTCATGTCGCTGATTGGTGCGACGCTGACACTGCCTGGTATTGCGGGTATCGTGCTCACCGTCGGTATGGCGGTGGACGCCAACGTGCTGATTTTCTCCCGCATCCGTGAGGAATTGCGCGACGGGCGAAGTCCCCAGATGGCAATTCATTCGGGGTACGACGCGGCGCTGTCGACCATTCTCGACGCCAACATCACCACCCTGATTGTCGCGGTGATTCTCTACGCTGTGGGTACCGGGCCGGTGAAAGGCTTCGCGGTCACGCTGTCGGTGGGTATTGTCACATCGATGTTTACGGCCATTGTCGGTACGCGGGCGCTGGTGAACCTGTACTACGGTGGTCGCAAGGTGAGAACCCTGTCCATCGGGGGAGTGTGAGTATGAAAGTCATCAACTTCATGGGCCAGCGGAAACTCGCCATTGCGCTGTCTGCCGTACTGCTGGTCGCCGCCATTTTCAGCCTGTCGACCCGACAGCTGAGCTGGGGCCTGGACTTCACCGGCGGCACCCTGGTGGAGGTGCATTACAGTGAATCCGCGGATCTGAAGGCGATCCGCTCGACACTGGATGCCGGCGGCTACGCCGGGGCCATCGTGGTCAGCTTCGGCACCGACCGGGACGTGCTGATTCGGCTTCCCCAGGGGCATGCCGACACCGAGGGCACGGCCCTGGTGCGTCTGCTGGAGGACTCCTTCGAGGGCACGGTGGAACTGCGGCGCATTGAGTTCGTCGGTCCCCAGGTGGGCGATGAACTGCGCGAGCAGGGTGGGCTGGCCATGCTGATGGCGCTGGGTATGGTGATGCTCTACATCGGCTTCCGCTTCCAGTTCAAGTTTGCCGTGGGTGCTGTTGCAGCGCTGGTGCACGACGTCATTATCACGCTCGGCTTTTTCTCCATCATCGGCCTGGAGTTCGACCTCACGGTACTGGCGGCGTTGCTGGCGGTGATTGGCTACTCGCTGAACGACACCATCGTGGTGTCCGACCGCATTCGGGAAAACTTCCGCAAACTGCGCAAGTCCGACCCGCTGGAAGTGATCAACATATCCCTGTCGGAAACCCTGGGCCGCACCCTGGTCACGTCCTTGACCACGTTGCTGGTGCTGGTCTGCCTGGCGTTGCTGGGTGGCGAGATGATCAAAGGCTTCGCCATCGCCCTGCTGATGGGCGTGGTGATCGGCACCTATTCCTCCATCTACGTAGCGGCCACGGTGCTGGTACTGATGGGCGTCAGCAAGGAAGACCTGATGTTGCCGGTGAAGGAAGGTGCGGAGCAGGACGAACTGGTGCCCTGACCGAACAGGCCCGGGCGCCGCGTTCCTCTTACTTGCCCAACAGGGGCTTGGTCGCCTGCAGCACGGCCTTGAAGCACTTCGGGTTGCCGCACACGATACTGCCCGATTCCAGGTAGTTGTCCGAGGCGTTGATGTCGGCAACCAGACCGCCGGCTTCACGCACCAGCAGGGCGCCCGCCGCCATATCCCAGGGTGCCAGCCCGATCTCCCAGAACGCATCCAGACGGCCCGCGGCGACATAGGCCAGATCCAGCGACGCTGCGCCCGCGCGCCGGATGCCGGCACACTGGCCCGCGAGGGTTGCCAACGTCTTGCTGTAGGCGTCGAGCTGCTCGTCACAGTGATCCTTGAAGGGGATGCCGGTGCCCAGCAACGCACCGTCCAGCGACGTGCGTTTGCTGACGCGGATACGGCGTCCATTCAGCTGCGCGCCACGACCCCGTGACGCGGTGAACTCCTCGCGACGCACCGGGTCGAGCACCACGGCGTGTTCCAGTTTGCCGCGGTACAGGCAGGCAATGGAGACCGCGTAGTGAGGTATGCCACGGAGGAAGTTGGTCGTGCCGTCCAGCGGGTCGATGACCCAGCGATACTCGGCATTTTCATCGCCGCTCAAGCCGCTTTCCTCCCCCAGAATGGCGTGGTCCGGGTACGCTTTGCGCAGGTGATAGATGATTTCGCGCTCGGCATTGCGGTCGACGTCTGAGACGAAATCGTTGACGTTCTTTTCCTGCACGTCGATCCGCTCGAGCTCATCGGAGGCACGGACGATCTGTTCGCCGGCTTTGCGCGCGGCGCGCAGCGCGATTGTGACCATCGGTTCCATAGCGGTGTCCTGGGTGGGCGAGTTTTGGGGCGCGCGATTATAACAGCACATCAGGGCCTGATCCTACCGGCAATCTGCTACACTTCCGCCCTTTTGCAGGCAGCGCGCGTGCGCATGACAGGGCCATGAATCTCGACAATATTCGTATCGTGCTGGTGAATACCTCGCATCCGGGCAATATCGGCGGTGTCGCCCGGGCCATGAAGAATATGGGGCTCTCCCGTCTGGTGCTGGTGGAGCCGCGCCAGTATCCCGATGAGCAGGCCACCTGGCGTGCAGCCGGTGCGCTGGATGTGCTGGAAGCGGCCGTGGTCTCCGAGACACTGGATGAGGCCATCGCCGATTGCCAGTTCGTTGTGGGTACCAGCGCGCGCGAACGGCGCATCCCCTGGCCCCTGCTGGACCCGCGGCGCTGCGCCGAGGAAGTGGCCGCCCGTGCCGGCAATGAACAGGTCGCGCTGCTGTTTGGCCGCGAGGACCGTGGCCTGACCAATGAAGAGCTCCAGCGCTGCAACCTGCACCTGCATATCCCATCGGACCCCGCCTACAGTTCGCTGAACCTCGCCATGGCGGTGCAGATCGTCTGCTATGAACTGCGCATGCTGCATCTCGCGGGCAGCCTGCCGGCGGCCGCTGACGACCAGTGGGACGCGCCCTTCAGCACGGCGGAGAATATGGAGCGTTTTTATGAGCACCTCGAGGAAACCCTGGTGGGCATCGGTTTTCTCGACCCCGCGGCGCCGCGGCAGTTGATGGTGCGCCTGCGGCGGCTGTACGGGCGGGTGCGACTGGACGAGATGGAGCTGAATATCCTCCGCGGCATCCTCACCGAGACGCAGAAATTCCTGCCAGAGCCCGAAAATCCCCCCCCGCGCAAAAGTTGATCAATTTGGTCGGCTATTGCATACTCGGGCTTTACGCCAACGGGTACGGTCATGCGGCTGACAACCAAGGGACGCTATGCAGTGACGGCGATGCTGGACCTGGCCCTGCACGGGCAACACGGGCCGGTGAGCCTCGCGGAGATTTCCGGTCGCCAGGCGATTTCGCTGTCATATCTGGAACAATTGTTCGCGCGGTTGCGCCGGCGTGAACTGGTGAGTAGCGTGCGCGGCCCCGGTGGCGGCTATCGCCTGGGGCGTGACAGCGACGCGATCTACGTGGCCCAGATCATTGATGCTGTGGACGAGGCGGTGGACGCCACAGGGTGCGGCGGCAAGGCCGACTGCCAGAAAGGCGAAGTCTGCCTGACGCACCACCTCTGGCAGGACCTGAGCGACCAGATCCACGGTTTCCTCAGCCAGATCAGCCTTGCGACGCTGGTGGAGCGCCGGGAGGTGCGCCATATCTCCTCGCGGCAGGATGCACGCACACGCATCAATCCGGAGAGCCTGGTCGCACTGCGGGAGCTGTGATGTCGGCGTCTGCCGGTAGGTAAGCATGCAAGCACCCCTCTATTTCGATTATCTGGCCTCGACGCCGGTAGATCCCCGGGTCGCCGAGGCGATGGCTGGCTGCCTCACGCTTGACGGTAATTTCGGTAACCCGGCGTCGCGATCACACGTCTACGGCTGGCGTGCCGAGCAGGCGGTGGAGCAGGCGCGTCGCGAGCTTGCGGACCTGATCAACGCCGACCCCAGGGAGCTGGTCTGGACCTCGGGTGCGACGGAGTCCGACAACCTGGCCATCAAGGGCGCCGCCGCACTCGCCACCGGGCGGCGTCACCTGGTGACCTCGCGCATCGAACACAAGGCGGTTATCGACACCTGTGCCTGGCTGGAGCAGCAGGGCTGGGACGTCACCTGGCTGACGCCCGGCGCTGATGGCCTCACCAGCCCCGACAGCGTCGCCGCTGCGCTGCGTCCCGACACCTTCATGGTGAGCATCATGCACGCCAATAATGAGCTGGGCACGGTGAATGATATTGCCGCGATCGGCGCCCGGGTACGCGCCTGTGGTGCCCTGTTCCATGTCGATGCGGCGCAGAGTGTGGGCAAGATTCCGGTGGACCTGGCGCAGCTGCCGGTCGATCTGCTGTCCATCTCGGCGCACAAGTTCTATGGCCCCAAGGGCATTGGCGCGCTCTATGTCAGGCGGGAGCCGCGGGTGCAGATTCAGGCCCAGATACACGGGGGTGGGCACGAGCGCGGCATGCGCTCGGGCACCCTGGCCACCCACCAGATTGTCGGCATGGGCGAGGCAGCCCGGCTGGCGCGGGAGGAGCTGGAGTCGGGAAGCGCGCGGCTGCTGGCTCTGCGCGAGCGCCTGTGGCGTGGCCTGGCGGCGATCGGGGGCGTGCGGCTCAACGGGCATCCCGACCAGCGACTCCCCGGCGCCCTGAATGTCAGTGTCGAGGGGGTCGAGGGCGAAACGCTGCTGATGGGGCTGCGCCAGCTGGCCTTGTCCAGCGGTTCGGCCTGCAACTCCGAGAGTGTCGAGCCGTCGTACGTGCTGCGGGCCATCGGTGTGCCCGAGGCACTGGCGCACAGCACCCTGCGGCTGTGCTGCGGCCGCTTTACCACCGAGGATGACGTCGAGCGCGCCATCGCTCACCTGCAGGACGTTATCGGTAGCCTGCGCCAGCGCGTTTAGCGCGTGAAACCGGGGCGTAAAGCCCGTATAATTGCTCGGTTTTAACCTTGGGGCACGCGCCCCCGAATCATTTTCTGGAATCTTTGGAGAGAGTCAGATGGCTGTTGAGCGTACCTTGTCTATTGTGAAGCCCGATGCGGTGGCAAAAAATGTAATTGGGCAGATCTATTCACGGTTCGAATCCGCAGGCCTGCGGGTGGTCGCGGCCAGAATGCTGCGCCTGAGTGAAGACGTCGCCGGGGGTTTCTATGCGGAGCACCGCGAGCGTCCCTTTTTCCCGGCATTGATCGAATTCATGACCTCTGGTCCCGTGATGGTGCAGGTGCTCGAGGGTGAGAACGCCATCGCCCGCAACCGCGAGTTGATGGGTGCCACGAAC
The DNA here is from genome assembly GCF_963973825.1 of uncultured Haliea sp. Taxonomy (NCBI): domain Bacteria; kingdom Pseudomonadati; phylum Pseudomonadota; class Gammaproteobacteria; order Cellvibrionales; family Halieaceae; genus Haliea; species uncultured Haliea sp. The sequence continues at coordinate 145,090 of NZ_CAXBAE010000005.1, read as the reverse complement.
CCCAAGGACGCCGATCCGGGCACCATCCGGGCCGATTTCGCCGAGTCGATTGATGCCAACGCGGTGCACGGGTCCGACTCACCGGCCTCAGCCGAGCGCGAAATTGCCTATTTCTTCGCCGCCAGCGACCTCTGCGATCGCGGCTGAGGCGAGACAGGGTAGATCCCCATGAACGCGACCGTCATTGCCTCCTCCGAAGTGTCCTCCAGGGTCAACCTGCTGGGCATGACGCAGCCGCAGCTGGAGCAGTTTTTCCTCGACCTCGGGGAGAAGAAGTTCCGTGCGCAGCAGGTGATGAAGTGGATGCATCACGCGGGTGTGACCGACATCGGTGCGATGTCCAACCTGGGCAAGGCGCTGCGCGAAAAGCTGCAGCGCGTTGCCGAGGTGCGCCCACCGGAGATCGTCAGCCAGCACGATTCTGCTGATGGCACCCGCAAGTGGGCGATCAGGGTGAGTGGCGGCGGCCTGGTGGAGGCCGTGTTGATCCCCGAGGCGGGCCGGGCGACCCTCTGCGTGTCATCGCAGGTGGGCTGCAGCCTGGACTGCAGTTTCTGCTCCACCGGCAAGCAGGGCTTCGAGCGCGACCTCACGGCGGCCGAGATCATCGGCCAGGTGTGGTTGGCCATCAAGTCCTACGATGCCTTTCAGGCCGGTAACCGGCGCGTGGTCACCAACGTCGTGATGATGGGCATGGGCGAACCCCTGCTTAATTTCGACAATGTCGTCGCGGCGATGGACCTGATGATGTCGGATCTCGGCTACGGAATTTCCAAGCGTCGGGTAACACTGAGCACATCCGGCGTGGTGCCGGCGCTGGATCGTCTGGCGCGGGTCAGCGAGGCGTCGCTGGCCATCTCGCTGCACGCCCCGGACGATGCACTGCGCAACCAGCTGGTGCCGATCAACCGCAAGTACCCGATTGCCGAGCTGTTGCGCAGCGCTCGTGCCTACATCGACGCGCAGGCCGACAGCAAGCGTGTGGTGACGGTTGAGTACACCCTGATCGCAGGGGTGAACGATCACGTCGACCAGGCCCGAGATCTGGCCGTGCTGCTGCGGGATTTCCCCTGCAAGATCAACCTGATTCCGTTCAACAGCTTTCCCCAGTCGGATTACCAGCGACCCAGCGGCAACGCGGTGTCACGTTTCTGGCAGGTGCTGGTGGACGCGGGTTTCATTGTCACGGTGCGCACCACCCGCGGTGATGATATTGCAGCGGCCTGCGGCCAGTTGGTCGGGCAGGTTGTGGATCGCACCCGGCGCAGCGAGCGCTACCGGGCGGCCGGGCAGGCCGCGGAGGTTCAGGCACGATGACGAGTGAAACAAAGCGTATTTGCGGTGCATTGCGTCTCAACGGTGTACTGGCCGCCGTGTTGGCCGCCGTGTTCCTGGCGGGCTGCGTCACCACCACCGACAGCGTGTATACCAACCCGCCGTCGCCCGAGGACGCACTCGAGCGCCGGGTCTCACTGGCACGCCAGTACATCGGCGAAGGCGACTGGGAAAATGCCAAGCGCAACCTGTCCCAGGCCGTCAAGATCGACGACCGCAATGCCGAGGTGCACGAGGCATTTGCGCTGGTGTACCAGAGCACGGGCGAGAAAGAGCTGGCGGAGGAGAGTTTCGAGAAGGCGATTCGCCTGCAGCGTGATTTCTCGCGGGCCCGCAACAACTATGCGGCCTTCCTGTTTTCCGAGCAGCGCTACGCCGATGCGGAGCGGCAGCTCAAGTATGTGGTCAAGGACACCCTGTACAGCGCCCGGCCCCTGGCGTTCGTGAACCTTGGTCTTTGCCAGCTGCAACTGGACAAGCGTGTGGAGGCGGAAGAGTCCTTCAGTCGCGCGCTGTCCATGGATCGCGTCAATACGATCGCACTGCTCGAACTGGCGATCCTCAAGTACGAGGATGGCGACTATCGCGCGGCGGAACGTTACTACGGTACCTATCGTACGGCGGTGCGCCCACAGAGCCCGCGCGGCCTGTGGCTGGGTGTGCGGCTTGCGCGGGCCACGGGTGACAAGGACGGCGAGAGCAGCTACGCCCTTGCCCTGAGCAGCCTGTACCCGAAGTCGTCCGAGTACCAGGAATACCAGCGGACCCTGAACAGTGGGCAGTAAGGAAATCCTTGAGCCGGCACCGGTGACGGTCGCGCCCGGTGCGCTGCTGCAGGCGGCGCGGCAGGCCCGCGGCTGGTCGTCCGCCGAGGTGGCCGCGAGGCTGCACTGGCTGCCCGAGGTGGTTGGCCTGCTGGAGCGCGATGCCTACGATCGTTTGCGCCGACCGGCGTTTGCCCGGGGATACATCAGCGCCTATGCACGGTTGTTGGGCCTTAACGAGGCTGAGGTACTGGCAGGGTTTGACCAGCGACGGCCCGAGGCGGCGGCGACGGGAGCGGATGCTGGGCCGCGCCGCTTGCGGCCGCTGCAGCGCACAGGGCTGGGTATTGTCCTGGGTCTTGCTGTGTTGGCGCTGCTGGTTTTGGGGTTGTGGTGGGTGCAGGTTGGCGAGGCCGCTTCCCACCGCCTGTCTGGAGGATGAGTGATGCATAAACCCTCTCCCATCACACGGCGGGTCAGCCGCCAGATCATGGTGGGCTCGGTGCCCGTCGGCGGCGATGCGCCGATCAGCGTGCAGAGTATGACCAATACCGAGACCTGTGACGTCGAGGCCACGGTCGCGCAGGTCAAGGCGATCCAGGACGCCGGTGCCGACATTGTGCGCGTCTCGGTGCCGAGCATGGATGCCGCCGAGGCCTTCCGCGCGATTCGTGCCCGGGTCGATATCCCGCTGGTGGCGGATATCCATTTCGATCACAAGATTGCCCTGAAAGTCGCGGAGTACGGTGTAGACTGCCTGCGCATCAACCCGGGCAATATCGGCAGTGACAAGAAGGTACGTGCGGTAATTGACTGTGCACGTGACAAGGGCATACCGATTCGTATCGGGGTGAATGCCGGCTCGCTGGGCAAGGAATTGCAACGCAAGTACGGTGAGCCCACGGCGGAAGCGCTGGTGGAGTCTGCCCTGCACCATGTCGATATACTCGACCGCTTCAACTACCCGGACTTCAAGGTGAGCGTCAAGGCGTCCGAGGTGTTCATGGCGGTGGCCGCCTACCGCCTGCTGGCAAAACAGATCGATCAGCCCCTGCACCTGGGCATTACCGAAGCGGGCGGCCTGCGCGGTGGTACGGTGAAGTCAGCCGTGGGTCTGGGCATGCTGCTGATGGACGGCATTGGCGACACCATTCGCGTTTCCCTGGCCGCCGACCCGGTGGAAGAGGTCAAGGTCGGCTTCGAGATTCTGAAGAGCCTCAAGTTGCGCGCGAACGGCATCAACTTCATCGCCTGCCCCAGCTGCTCGAGACAGAACTTTGACGTCATTGCCACCATGAACACGCTGGAGCAGCGCCTCGAGGATATCCGTACGCCCATGGACGTCGCCGTGATCGGCTGCATCGTCAACGGTCCGGGTGAGGCGCGCGAAGCGGATGTGGGCCTGACCGGGGCCAGCCCCAACAATCTGATCTACATCGACGGCAAGCCCGACCACAAGGTGAGCAACCAGGACTTTGTGGATCACCTCGAGCAGGTGATTCGCCAGCGCGCGACCGCGCTGGAAGCGCAGCGCGCTGCCGCGGACGCGCAGTTGATCGCGCGTTCCAAACAGTGAAAGTGCAGGAGTAGAGGTGACAACGATTCGAGCCATCCGGGGGATGAACGACATTCTCCCGGATGAAAGTGACCGCTGGCAGTACCTGGAGCGCACCGTGGCCGAGGTGCTGGCGAGCTATGGCTATGGCGAAATCCGCCTGCCCATCGTCGAACAGACCGCGCTGTTCCGGCGCTCCATCGGCGAAGTAACCGACATTGTCGAAAAAGAAATGTACAGCTTTGACGACCGCAATGGCGAGAGCCTGACACTGCGACCTGAAGGGACCGCAGGGTGTGTGCGCGCCGCCATCCAGCACAGTCTGCTGGGTACGGTGCAGCGGCTCTGGTACAGCGGGCCGATGTTTCGCTACGAGCGCCCCCAGAAGGGGCGCCAGCGCCAGTTTCACCAGATCGGTGTCGAAGTGTTCGGCGTCGCCACGCCGGAGATCGACGCGGAGCTGATACTGATGACCGCGCGACTGTGGCGGGAACTGGGTATCGACGGGGATGTGGCGTTGCAGCTGAACTCCATCGGCAGCGTCAGTGACCGGCAGGCGTATCGCGCCGCGCTGGTGAATTACCTGTCCGGGCACCTGGATGCCCTGGACGAGGACAGCCAGCGCCGGCTGCACACCAATCCACTGCGTATCCTGGACAGCAAGGACCCGGGGACCCGCGCTGTGTTGCAGCAGGCGCCGCTGCTCTCGGATTATCTGGATGAGGAGTCCAGGGCCGATTTCGCCCGCGTGTGTGAATTGCTGGATGCAGCCTCCGTCCCCTATGTCATCAACACGGCATTGGTGCGCGGGCTGGACTACTACAACAAGACAGTGTTCGAATGGGTGACGGACCGGCTGGGCGCGCAGGGCACCGTGTGCGCCGGCGGGCGCTACGATGGTCTGGTGCAGCAGCTGGGCGGCAAGCCGGTACCCGGCATCGGGTTTGCCATGGGCAAGGAGCGCCTCGTGCTCATGCTCGAGGCGCTGCAGGCGGCACCGTTGCCCGCGGCCCCCGCCGATGTGTATGTGGTCAATTCCGGTGGCAGCGCGGAATGTGCCGCCTTCGCTGCACTGGAGAGCCTGCGCAGCGCTCTGCCGGGCCTGCGCATCGTGCAACACGCTGGCGGCGGCAGTTTCCGCAGCCAGATGAAAAAAGCAGACAAGAGCGGCGCTCGCTGGGCGCTGATCTGGGGTGACGACGAGGTGGCCAGCGCGAGTGTCACTGTCAAACCGCTGCGCGAACAGGGCGAAGAGCAGGTAACGCTGCCACTGGCCGAGGTTGCCGCGTTCCTGCAACGCAGGCGAACCCCTGACACCACAACCCAAGGGAACTAGATCGTGGAATCGTATCGTACGGAAGAAGAACAGGTAGAAGCGCTGCGCCGCTGGTGGGATGAAAACGGCCGGTCTACCCTGGTGACCATTGTGCTGGTGCTGGCGGCTACCTTCGGCTGGCAGGGCTGGCAGCGGTATGACGCTCAGCGCATGGACAGTGCCTCGGACCTCTATCAACAAATGCTGGAAGCCGCGGCCATGGCGCAGGAAGGTGTGGTCACCGCCGCGCCGGTGGAGCGGCTCGCGGCCCAGCTGCGCAGTGATTACGCGGGCACCACCTACGCGCAGTTCGCGGCACTGCATCAGGCCCGTGTGGCGGTGCTCGCCGGTGACCTGGAAGCCGCTGAAGCGGATTTGCGCTGGGTGTTGGGCAAGGCCGACAGCGGCAGCGAGACGGCAGCGGTCGCGCAGCTGCGCCTGGCGCGTGTGCTTGCGGCAGGGGGTAACGTCGAGCAGGCGCTGGCACTGCTCACTCCGGAATCTACCGGCAAGTACCAGGCCGCCGCGGCGATGGCGCGAGGCGATGTATTGGCTGCTGCAGGGCGTCCGGAGGAGGCTTTGGCCGCCTACCGCGAGGCCCAGGCACTGGTGCAGGCCTACCCCGCCCAGCTCAATCTGGAGACGCTGGCAGCGAAGCTGCAAAGCCTGACCGCCGCCAGTGCGGGAGATGACGCATGAGGGCTACCGTGACCCGCTGGAGCGTCCTGCTGCTCTGCGTATTCGCTCTCGGCGGTTGCAGCACCATCAAGGGCTGGTTCGAAATTGATGACGATGAGGACCCCCGCCAGCCAGTGGAGTTGGAGAAAATTGAGCAGACCGTGAAAGCCAAACGCCTCTGGTCCACCGGTGTCGGTGATGGCCAGGGCGAGGGCCTGTACCGCATAGAACCGGTGATGGGCGACGGGCGCATTTACGCTGCCTCGGCGGACGGGGAGGTCAAGGCGTTGGAGGTCAGCAGTGGCCGTCGTATCTGGGACGTAGACCTCGAGCTGCCGATCTCTGGCGGCGTTGGCCTGTATGGCGACAGCCTGTTCCTCGGTGCCAGCGACGGGTTTGTCATGCGGCTGGATGCCGGCAGCGGTGAGATTCTCTGGCGCGCCGCGGTGACCGGCGAGGTGTTGGCGCCGCCGCAGGGCAACGGCAAGGTCGTGGTCGCGCAGACCTATGACGGCAAGCTGCACGGCCTGGATTTCGCCAGCGGTGAGCGACTCTGGACCTACGACAGCAATATGCCGGTGTTGACCATTCGCGGCACCAGTACACCGATCCTGCAGGGTAACCGGGTCATCGCGAGCTTTTCCAACGGACGCGTGGTGGGCTTTGATGCGGCGACCGGTGCGATGGAGTGGGAGGCTCGCGTGGCGATTCCCCAGGGTCGCTCCGAAATCGAGCGCATCGTCGATGTCGACGGCACTATGGCCATGCTGGGCAACGAACTGTTTGCGGCAAGTTACCAGGGTTTTGTCGTCTCCATCGACACCAACAGCGGTCGCAAGCTCTGGGAGCGGCCCGTGTCGTCGGTCTCCGGTGTGTCGCAGGGTTTTGGCAACGTCTACGTCTCGGACGAAGACGGCACCGTCATCGCCTTCCTGCGCACGGGGCAGGGCCAGCGCTGGACCCAGGATGCCCTGGGTTGGCGCGGGCTGGGTCGTCCCACGCCGGTGAGCAGCTACCTGGCGGTCGCGGATTTTGAAGGGTATGTGCATCTGCTGTCGCAAGTGGATGGCAGTATTGTGGGCCGTTTCCGGCCCGACAGCGATGGCGTTCGCGCCGACATGCTGAGCGACGGCAACGTGCTCTATGTGTTCGGCAACAGTGGCAAGCTGCAGGCTTACGAACTCAGCACCACCTCCAGGTAGCCACCATGATCCCGGTAATTGCCCTGGTCGGCCGTCCCAATGTGGGCAAGTCGACGCTGTTCAACCAGCTTACCCGCAGTCGCGATGCGCTGGTCGCCGACCTTGCCGGCCTCACCCGGGATCGCAAATACGGGGAAGCGCGCATCGGCTCGCGGCCCTTCATCGTGATTGATACCGGTGGTATCAGCGGTGATGAAATGGGCATTGAGGCGCAGATGGCCGGGCAGTCTCTGCTCGCCATCGAGGAAGCCGATGCCGTGCTGTTTCTGGTCAGCGCTCGCGACGGCCTGAACCCTGCGGATCAGGCTCTGGCCCGCCACCTGCGACAGCGCAACAAGGCCTTTCACGTGGTGGTGAATAAAATTGATGGCCTGAATGAAGATGTCGTGCTCGGCGATTTCTACGCCTTGGGTGTAGAGCACCTGCATGGCATTGCAGCGACCCACGGCCGCGGCGTGCGGCAGATGATCGACGATGTCCTGGCCACCTTTCCCGAGGACGAGGCCGAGGACGCGGCAGCGGTGGATCGCCGCGACAGTATCCGCGTCGCCATAGTGGGGCGACCCAACGTCGGTAAGTCGACGCTGGTCAATCGGTTGCTCGGTGAGGAACGGGTGGTGGTTTACGACCAGCCCGGTACCACCCGCGACAGCGTCTATATCGATTACGAGCGCGACGGCCAGCGCTATACCCTGATTGATACCGCCGGTGTGCGCCGGCGCAAGAACGTGCGCGAAACGGTGGAGAAATTCTCCATCGTGAAGACCCTCAAGGCCATTGACGACGCGCATGTGGTTCTGCTGGTGATGGATGCCCACGAGGGCATTGTCGACCAGGACCTGCACCTGCTGGGGCACTGTATCGAAGCGGGCCGCGGCCTGGTGCTGGCGGTCAACAAGTGGGACGGCATTGAGACCCACCAGCGCGACTGGATCCGCAATGAGCTCAGTCGTCGCCTGATCTTTGCGGATTACGCGGACACGCACTTTATTTCCGCGCTGCACGGCACCGGGGTTGGGCACCTGTACAAGTCCATTCTTGGAGCACACGCCTCGGCTACCCGCAAGCTGAGTACCAACCAGCTCACGCGGATTCTGGAAGGGGCGGTGTTTGATCACGCTCCACCGATGGTTAACGGGCGCCGTATCAAATTGCGCTACGCCCACCCCGGCGGCCAGAATCCGCCATTGATCGTCATTCACGGCAACCAGACCGGCAATGTTCCCAACAGTTACCAGCGCTATCTGGAAAACGTGTTCCGCCGAGAGCTGAAGCTCAGCGGTACGCCGGTGCGTATCGAGTTCCGCACCGGTGACAACCCCTTTGCCGATAAGCGCAACCAGCTGACGCAGCGCCAGGTGCAGCGCAAACGGCGCCTGATGGCGCATGTGAAAAAGAACGACCGAAAGAAGAAGCGCTGACGCGGAGGCCATGGCGAAACCGGATCTGGACAGCCGCGCCAACATCGAACGGTTCGTAGACCAGTTCTACGCGCAGGTGCTCGCAGACCCCGTGCTGGCGCCGATTTTTCTCGATGTCGCCCAGATTGAGCTCGACGTCCACCTGCCCCACATCAAGGATTACTGGTGCAAACTGCTGCTGGGCGAACGCGCCTACCGCCGTCACACCATGGCCATCCACCGTCGCCTGCACGCCCGGCAGCCGCTGCAATCCACCGATTTCCAACGGTGGCTGGCCCTGTTCACGGCAACGGTTGATGCCGGTTTTTCTGGCCCGGGCGCGGAGCGCGCCAAGCGTGTCGCGGCGTCAATTGCCGCCAACATGCAGCAGGGCCTGCCGCCAGACTGATCCCCCTGATTGTTCGCTGGCCACGCGCGAAAAGCGGCGTCATGTCAAAGGTGTTGCACTCTGTGGCCTTAGTGTTATAGTTATATATAACACCATATCGATGAGGCAGGCGCCATGCTTACCGTGTTTTCCGCTCTCAACCACCGGGTGAGCACGCTACCCGCTGCACTGGCGCGGCATGCTGTGCTCGCAATCTCTCTGCTGCTCGGTTTTCCGGCGCTGGGCAGTGCCGGCGAAGATCCGGATGTGCTGCGCATCACCGGCCTGGATATTCTCCAGGTGGAGGTGCAGGGGCAGGCTGATGTGGAGATCAGCCAGGGCAGTTCCACCGAACTGCTGGTGCGGGGTGCACCGGCCCGTTTGCGCCCCGAACCTTTCCACGTGCGGGGCCAGACGCTGATTCTGGGCGTTCCTGCGGACAGTGAGCAGACGGTCCGGGGCGTGCAATTCAAGCTGACCCTGCCCGTGCTGGAGTCCCTGCGGGTGGCCGGGTCGGGTGACGTGTTCGTGCGCGCATTGCGCGTCGACGATTTCAAGTTGCGGGTGGATGGCGCGGGCGACGTGCATCTGTTCGCGCTGCGCGGCGGCAGCGCAGAGGTGTTCATGCGCGGGGATGGCGACGTACAGCTGGCAGAGGCCGCCCTGCAGACCTTGCAGCTGCGGCTCTCCGGGGCAGGGGATATCTTTCTGGGGCCCCTCCAGGCCGAGTCAATCGAGGCGGTTGTCAACGGCGCTGGCGACATCGCCGCAACAGGGGAGGGGCGCACGACAGCGCTCTCCGTCACCGTGGTAGGCTCGGGGGATGTCGATTTCTCAGGGCTTGGGTCCAGCGACGTGGAAGTCAGTGTGATTGGTTCCGGCGGTGTTCGACTCGGGCCCAGTGCGCGCCTCAACGCGACCATCATGGGGAGTGGGGACATTCACTATGCCGGCACGCCGGATGTCGATGAGAACGTGATCGGCTCCGGCGAGTTAAAGCGGGAATAGCCGCGTGCAGTGGCACGATGAACAACCCATCTACCGGCAGCTGCGAGACCTCGTAGTGGAGCGCATCATGGATGGTTCCTTCGCCGAGGGCGCGGCAGTGCCCTCGGTTCGCCAGGTGGCCAGCGACTACCGCATCAACCACCTCACGGTGGCACGCGCCTATCAGGAGCTGGTGGAAACAGGGTTGTTGGAGAAGCGCCGGGGGCTGGGCATGTACGTCACGCTGGGTGCCAGGGCGACGCTGACCGCCGATGAACAGGCGCACTTTTTTGCCAGGGAGCTGCCGGCATTTGCCGAGCGGGTACGCAACCTGGGCTTGGACATGCAGCAGGTGACGCAACGCCTGCTGCAGGAGGGGGACATAGAATGACAGCTGTTGTTGAAGCGCGCGGGCTGCAGCGCCGGTATGGTGAGCAGCAGGCCGTCGCGGGCGTTGACCTGCAGTTGGAGGCGGGCTCGGTGTTGGGTCTTATCGGGCCGAACGGGGCCGGGAAAACCACCCTGCTGCGCTCCCTGCTGGGGCTCACCCGCTGCGAGGGCGAGCTGTCGGTGCTCGGTCTCGACCCGCGACGCGAGCAGGCGAGGCTGATGCAGGATGTGTGCTTCATCGCCGATACCGCTGTGCTGCCGCGCTGGATGCGGGTACGGGAACTGCTGGACTACACCGAGGGTGTGCACCCGCGCTTCAGCCGTGCGCATGCCGAGCGGCTGTTGGCGCGCACCGAGGTCGGCCTGCAGCGGCGCATCGGAGAACTGTCCAAGGGTATGACGGTACAGCTGCACCTGGCGCTGGTCATGGCGATTGACGCGCGGCTGTTGATTCTCGACGAGCCGACCCTGGGCCTCGATATCCTGTTTCGCAAGCAGTTCTTCGAGCAGCTACTGAACGACTACTTCGATGAAGAGCGCACCATCATCATTTCGACGCATCAGGTGGAGGAGGTGGAGCACATTCTCACCCATGCCATGTTCATGAACCGCGGCCGCACGCTGCTCTGCGACTCCATGCTGGCGCTGGAACAGCGCTATGTGGAACTGCGGGCGGTGGGGGAGGCCGCCACGCGGGCGGCGGCGATACCGCACCTGGGGCAGCGGCCTCTGTTGGGAGGGCGTGCGCTGATCTATGAGGATGTGAACCGGGAACTGCTGGCACCCCTTGGTGAGCTGTGTACGCCAGCATTGGCAGACCTGTTTGTGGCAAAGGTGGGTGAGGACAATGGGCATGACTGATAGCAGAAGCCAGCGCTGGCGCTCGCTGGTCAGGCGCGAGTTGCGCGAGTACCGGGTGTCACTGGTATGGACACCGTTTGCAGTGGCCGTGCTGCTGACGCTGTTGATGCTGGCCGGGCTGTTTGTCGCCAACCAGTTCAGCAACCTGGGCGAGATTGTGCTGGATGTGATTTCACAGGCGCAGGATGAAGACGGGTTGAGCGTAAACCTGCGCATGACCGTGGACGAGGACGGTAACCGGGTGGCGGAGATTGTTACCGAGAGCACCGAGTCGCTTGCGGGTGGGCTGGAACCGCTGCGTCGCGATTACCAGGTGGAAGCGGCGCCGGAACTGGCTGACGAGTCGCTCTGGTCCTTCGCATCCGACTGGCGCTTCCGGCCCTACGAATCCGCTGCGCCCGATCAGGACAGCGGTGAATCCAGCGGACCGGTCACCAGCCTGCACCCGCTGCTCTACGGCATCCACGGCATCATGCTGCTGGTGTTGCTGCTGGTGACGGCGAACTACCTGCAGGGCTGCCTGTATGTGGATCGCAAGGACCGCAGCATCCTGTTCTGGAAGTCCATGCCGGTTTCCGCGTGGGAGGAGGTGCTGGCCAAGCTGTCTGTGGCCCTGCTGGTGGCGCCGGCGCTGTTTCTTGTCGCCTCGGTGCTCACCCAGTGGGCCATGCTGCTGGTCGCCCTGGTGCTGTCCTCCCGTGTGCAGGTCGATGCGCTGGGTCTGGTGCTGGCCAATGTGCAGATCGCGCACTGGCTGCTGGACCAGGTGGGCGGCTGGTTGGCCAATGCGCTGTGGGCGCTTCCGCTGTACGCCTGGCTGATGTTGGCGTCTGCCGGGGCGCGCCGCTCTCCGACCCTGCTCGCGGTGACGCCACTGGTGGTGCTTGCCGCCCTGGAGGCGGTGCTGCTCGGCTCACAGACCTTCATCGAGTCCGTCTGGGGCCGTATGCCGAGCCTCACGCCAGACGGCGCCAGCGGAGGGCTGTTCCTGCAGGGACTTCCCTGGCAGGGCGGTGGGTTGCTGGCGATGCTCGCCGGCTTGTGCGTCACCGCCGGATTGCTATGGGGCTGTGTCTGGTTGCGACGCAACCGCTGGGAGCTGTGAATCGACTGTTAATTCACATAACGAATAGTAAAAATACTTTCTATTTATTTCAATTATGACCGGCCTCTGGCTAAGATGCCCCCCGTACCCACTTCGCAACACAGAGGCCCGCCATGTCAGACTACCTGAAAGACGTCGAATCCTTTGCCGCACTGCGCGCTGCGCAGGGTGGCACCTGGGACAATATCCACCCTGAATACGCCGCGCGCATGAAGCACCAGAACCGGTTCCGTACCGGCCTGGATATCGCGCGCTACACGGCAGGCATCATGCGCCGCGACATGGCCGAGTACGATGCGGACAGCAGCCAGTACACCCAGTCGCTGGGCTGCTGGCACGGTTTCATCGGTCAACAGAAGCTGATTGCCATCAAGAAGCACCACGGCACCACCAAGAAGCGTTACCTCTACCTGTCAGGCTGGATGATTGCGGCCCTGCGCAGCGAGTTCGGCCCGCTGCCCGACCAGTCCATGCACGAGAAAACCTCGGTGCCGGCCTTGATTGAGGAGCTGTACACCTTCCTGCGCCAGGCCGATGCCCGCGAACTGGGCCACCTGTACCATGACCTGGACGCGGCACGTGCGGCCGGCGACCAGGTGCGCGAGAAGGCGCTGGTCCAGGCCATCGACAACTACGAGACCCACGTGGTTCCGATTATCGCCGATATCGACGCCGGCTTCGGCAACGAAGAGGCCACCTATCTGCTGGCCAAGCGCATGATCGAGGCCGGCGCCTGTGCGATCCAGATCGAAAACCAGGTGTCGGACGCCAAGCAGTGTGGTCACCAGGACGGCAAGGTGACCGTGCCCCACGAGGACTTCCTCGCCAAGATCAACGCTGTGCGTTACGCCTTCCTCGAGCTCGGTGTGGACGATGGTGTGATCGTGGCTCGCACCGACTCACTGGGTGCCGGCCTGACCCAGAAGATCCCTGTGTCCCGTGACCCGGGTGACCTCGCCCACAAGTACAATGCGTTCCTGCAGACCGACGTGGTAGAGAGCGCAGACGACGTGCGTGAAGGCGATGTCATCATCAAGCAGGACGGCAAACTGGTGCGTCCGGTACGTCTGCCCAACGGTCTGTACCGTTTCAAGGACGGCACCGGCGAGGCGCGCTGTGTACTGGACTGCATTACCAGCCTGCAGAACGGCGCCGACCTGCTCTGGATCGAGACCGAAAAGCCCCACGTCGGGCAGATTGGTGCCATGGTTGACGAGATCCGCAAGGTCATCCCCAACGCCAAGCTGGTCTACAACAATTCGCCTTCGTTCAACTGGACCCTGAACTTCCGCCAGCAGGTGTTCGACGCCTGGACGGCAGAGGGCAAGGATGTCTCAGCCTACGACCGCGACAAGTTGATGAGCGCGGACTACGACGCCACGGAACTGGGCGTCGAGGCAGATCGTCGCATCCAGACCTTCCAGGCCGATGCGGCGCGTGAAGCAGGCATCTTCCACCACCTCATCACGCTGCCCACCTACCATACGGCCGCGCTGTCTACCGACAACCTGGCCAAGGGCTACTTCGGTGAGGAAGGCATGCTGGCCTACGTGCAGGGCGTGCAGCGCAAGGAGATCCGTCAGGGTATCGCCTGCGTCAAGCACCAGGACATGGCCGGCTCCAACATGGGTGATGACCACAAGGAATACTTTGCCGGTGAAGCCGCACTGAAGGCGGGCGGCAAGGACAACACCATGAACCAGTTCGGCTGATCGACGGGCCGACGACGCTCACGACCCGAAAGGGTCGTCCACGGAACGGGCCGGCTGGGTGAACCAGCGCGGCCCGTTTTCCGTCATGTAGAAGTGATCTTCAAGACGCACCCCAAACGCCCCCGGCACGCAGATCATGGGCTCATTGCTGAAACACATGCCCGCCGCCAGCGCCGTGCTGTTACCGCGCACCAGGTAGGGCCACTCGTGAATGTCGAGGCCGATGCCGTGACCGGTGCGGTGTGGCAGGCCGGGTAATTGGTAATCCGGTCCCAGGCCTCCCGCTGCCAGCACGGCGCGCGCTGCGTCATCCACGCCGCCGCAGGTTGCGCCGATGCGGGCTGCCTCAAAGGCCGCCTGCTGTGCCGCCTTTTCCAGGTTCCAGATGTCGCGCTGCTGCGCGCTGGGTTCGCCAAACACGTAGCTGCGGGTGATATCGGAGATGTAGCCGTGCAACTGGCAGCCCGTGTCGATCAGCACCATATCCCCCGTTTCGAGAGCCTTGGGTTGGGCAACGCCGTGGGGGAACGCGCTATCCGCGCCGAACAGCACAATGCAGAAATACGACCCCGCCGGAGCCCCTACCCGTTGATGCGCTTCGTGGATGAAGCCGGTTACCTCGCCGGTGGTGATGCCGGGGCGCAGGATACGGGCGACTGCGCGGTGGACTTCCAGGGTCATGTCCTTGGCGCGCTGCATCAGCGCCAGCTCGGCCGGCGACTTCTGCATGCGGCAGCCTGCAGTGACCGGCGTCGCACTCTGGATGCGACAGGCAGGTGCGGCCTGGTGCAGGCCATCGGCGATGAAGAACGGCGCCGATTCATCCATCCCCAGCGTCTTCACCTGCAGGTCGGCCAGCAACTGTGCGCAGAGTCGGTAGGGGCTTTCGTGTTCTTCCCAGCAGTGCACGTCACCGGGTACCCGCAGGAAGCCCTGCAGTGTGCCCAATTCAAAGGCGGGTGCGATATAGCGTGGCGCGCCCTGTGCCGGGATCAGCGCCCCGACCATGCGCTCGCTGGGTGACCAGCGCGTGCCGGTAAAGTACAGCAGGTTGGTGCCCGCATTCAGGTAGAGCGCGTCCAGCCCGGCCGCCTGCATCAGCTGCTGCGCGCGCTGCAAGCGGGCGGCAAATTCTGCATCCTGGATGGGTTCGGCCGCTGCGCTCATGTCCTGCAGGCGTGCAAGTTCCTGGGTGGCGTCTGAACCACCGATGCCCTGTGTCATGGGATATCCTCATTGGCGTTCGCGGGGCGGTCGTTTATGCTCACCGCTGGTTGGCTGGATCATAACTGCAGGGCAGGCAGGGGGGAAAGGGGAATGCGTTGGACCGAGATTGACCAGCAGTTGTGTTCGGTGGCGCGTGCGCTGTCAGTGGTGGGTGAGCGCTGGACGCTGCTCATCCTGCGAGATGCGTTTCTGGGCACGCGACGCTTCGAGCAGTTCCAGCAGAACCTCGGTATCACGCGACACCGGTTGTCAGAACGCCTGGGTAAACTGGTGGAGCAGGGCGTTCTGGTCAAGGTGCCCTACAACGAGCGCCCCCTGCGCCACGAATACCGCCTCACCCGCAAGGGTCTCGGTCTGTATCCCGTGCTGATGAGCCTGGCCCGTTGGGGGGATGACTGGATGGCGGGGGAGGAGGGGGTGCCACTGGCCTATGTGCATCGCAGCTGCGGCAAGGTCACCCGCCCCCTGCTGGCCTGCAGCGAATGCGGCGAGCCACTGCGCCCCGAGGGCGTCACACCGCAACCCGGAGCCTCGCTGCAGGCCATCGCCGACGACCTGGCTCGCCAGGGGCGCCGTGAGGCGACCATTCCGGAGCTGATCGGCGCGTCGCGACCCGCAGACTGAGGACCTCAATGAAAATTACGTGAAATTGTTACACTCCACTCGCCTTCAACTTTGCGGGTCAGCGGCTAGACTTGGCGCATACCCGTAAAAATGAAGGAAGCACGCTATGCCCTCTTTCCGCAAAACCGTCCTTGCAACCGCCCTGGCGGGCGCGCTGCCCCTGACCGCTGTTGCACAGCTGGAAGAAGTGGTAGTCACCGCCACCAAGCGTCAGGCCTCGGCACAGGATCTGCCATTCTCGATCAACGCCCAGTCAGAAGCCGATATTCGGCGCCTGGGAGCAACCTCACTGGAAGACCTGTCGCGTAACGTGGCCGGCCTGGCCATCCAGAACCTGGGGCCGGGCCAGAGCCAGGTCTCCATTCGCGGGGTATCGGCGGGGCAGGTGGTGCGCGACCAGCCCGGTGTCAAGGAGCAGGTGGGGGTCTACCTCGACGAGACCGTGATCTCGCTCTCGCTGTTTACACCCGACCTCGACCTGTACGACCTCAATCGCGTGGAAACGCTGCGCGGCCCGCAGGGCACGCTGTTTGGCTCGGGATCCGTGGGCGGCACCATCCGTTTCATCACCAATCAGCCGGACTTTGAAACACTGGAAGGCTCGGTGGAAGCCAATCTCAATACCGTGGAAGACGGCGACATGGGCGGTCATGTCAAAGGCATGATCAATATCCCCATGAATGACCGCGCCGCGCTGCGGGTGGTGGGTTACGGCACAGAATACGGCGGTTGGATCGATGCCCTGCGTGAGGGTGGTGCGGTCACAGAGGACGTCAACGGCGGTGGCCGCTACGGTGGCCGCATCGCCCTGGCTCTGCAGCCCACCGACAACCTCACCATCACGCCGCGGGTTGTGTTCCAGAAAATCGAGACCGACGGCTTCAATCGCGAGGAGGTGTACAACCTGTTTGCGAACCCCTACACCACCACACGTCCGCCGGTGCAGCTCGGCGAGCGCCAGCAGTTCCTGCGCCTCGATGAAGCCTTCGAGGACGAGACCATGATTGCCGACCTGGTAATCAACTGGAGTCTCGATGCGGTGGACGTCACCTACGCCGGCAGCTATGTCGACCGTGAGATTCTCGCGAGTCGGGACGCGAGCGCGCTGTCCGGCTCGGTGTCGGTAGACCTGGGCTTCCCCGAGCCCGCAGTACTGTTGCCTTCCAACCTGCGCGACACCACCGATTTACAGCAGGTCACCCATGAGCTGCGTTTCGCCTCGAACAGCGATGGCCCCTTCAACTGGGTGTTCGGCGGTTTCTATTCCGACGTCGAGCGCACCTACGCGCAGCGTTTGCCGACCCCGGGTTACGATGCGGTGACTGATCAGGTGCTGGGTGCCGGCACAGCCGCAGCGGTCAGCAACGGCTACGGACCCGATTCGCCGTACAATTCCGATCTGCCCTACGATATCGAGCAGACCGCGCTGTTTGGTGAGGCCAGCTTCGACGTTACCGATCGCCTCAGCCTGACCCTCGGCGGGCGTTACTACGACTTCGAGGAAGAGCGCCGCTTCACCACGGGGGGGCTGTTCTCCAATGGTGACGATCAGGTGGACGCCACGTCTTCCGACGGCTTCAATCCCCGCGTCATGGTCAGCTACGATGTCAGCGACGAAATGACCGTGAATGCACAGGCATCACAGGGCTTCCGGCTGGGTGGGGTCAACGATCCCCTGAACGTGCCCCTGTGCGATGCTGGCGACCTGCAGACCTTCGGCAGCTTCCAGTCCTATGAGGATGAGACGCTCTGGAACTACGAGTTGGGGTTCAAGAGTGAATTCGAGAAAGTGCGTTTCAATGCCGCGCTGTTCTACACCGATATCGAGGACCTGCAGGTGACCCTGGATGCCGGCTCCTGCTCGTCGCGCATCAGCTTCAACGTGCCGGAAGCGCACACCCTGGGCGTGGAGTGGGAGCTGGTGGCCTATCCCATGGAGCTGCTGATGCTGACGCTCTCGGGCAGCATACTGGAGGCCGAGTTCGACTCCACCGTTGTTG
This sequence comes from uncultured Haliea sp., assembly GCF_963973825.1. Taxonomy (NCBI): domain Bacteria; kingdom Pseudomonadati; phylum Pseudomonadota; class Gammaproteobacteria; order Cellvibrionales; family Halieaceae; genus Haliea; species uncultured Haliea sp. The sequence continues at coordinate 127,547 of NZ_CAXBAE010000005.1, read as the reverse complement.
ACAGCGCAGGGAATGTGCTGGGTGGTGTCGAGGACGGCAACCGCCTGGCCTCGGTGCCGGAAATCCAGGTGTCGGCGTCAGCGACGTATACGTTCCCGGTCGAGGCCTTCGGTTCGGATGAAATGTATGTGTCCGCGGTGCTGCAGCACGTGGGTGATCGCTTCACCCAACCCAGTGACCAGGTGGACGGCGCAGGGAACTTTGTCTCCGGTCTGCCATTCGGTGGTGCAACGGGTAACGAGGTGACGGCGGTTGACCTGGAACTGGACGCCTACGAGCAGCTCAATCTCAGTGCGGGGATTGTCTGGGAAACCTTCGAGGCGGTGTTTTACGTGAATAACGTCACCGATGAGAACGCCCAGTTGTCCTTTGACCGCGAACGCGGCGGGCGCGCCCGGTTGGCCTACCGCAACAACCAGCCGCGTACGGTGGGTATCACCCTGCGTAAATTCTTCTAACCCTCAAGTGCCGCGTGCCGGGCGCCCCCGCGGCGCCCATGCCCCGGACTGAGCATTGCGCCGACGTGCCGGATAGTGTCTCCTAGGCCGCAGGATACCGTGATGAGGATGCGGGGTGGCGGGAAGCGGCAATAAATGGTCGAAGTTCGCAGCCGGCGGCAGCTATGTCGACCGGGACGACGACCTTGTTCCCGCCTCGCTGGTTGACCGCGACTGGGAGCCCCGTTCGCGCAAAGCGCCTGTATCCGCCATCGAGGCCGCGGAGCGCGGCTACGACCCCGACACCTGGGTGATACAGCCCCCGCCCCAGCCCGAACCGGAACCCGAACCCGCGCCGGAACCGGAACCCGAACCCGAACCCGAACCCGAACCCGAACCCGAACCCGAACCCGAACCGGAACCCGAGCCGGAACCCGAGCCGGAACCCGAGCCCTTCGTGGCCGCGCCGCGCCGCGTACCGAGTCCGCGGACACTGTCCTGGGCGCTGTTTGCCGCCACGCTCGTGATCGGCGCCGTCGTCTACGGCTATCTGGTGCAGGAGCGCGAGGCGCTGAGGGCCGAATTCATGGCGCTTGAGCAGCGGCGCGCGGACGTGGTGTCGCGGGAGGACCTGCTGCTGCAGGAGCGTCTCGCCCGTGATGTGGCAGAGGGCAACGCCCGGCTGGAGCGCGACCTCAGCCAGCTGCGGGCTGAAAACCGCGAGCTGTCGGCAATGATTGAGCAGCTGGAGGCTGGCCTGGCACAGCCTCTGGCGGAGGCGGAGGGTGCGGCCGCGGCACCTGCCCCGGCCGCGGTGCCCCCGCCGGTGCCGGAGAGCGCGGCACCCCCACAGGATGCATCTCCAGAGTCCGCCACACCTGCGGTGAACGGTGACTGGTTCGTGAATTTCGGATCCTACGTGCAGCGCAGTATTGCCGAGCGCTGGGCAGGGCGGTTGCAGGTCGATCAGGGCTCGGTCGTGATCCAGGCGGCAACCGTCTCCGGTCAGGATCTCTTCCGGGTGCGGATTGTGGGGCTGGAGTCCCAGCAGCAGGCGCGGGCCCTAGCCGCAGTATTGGAGGACCGCTATGGTCTCGGGCGTCTCTGGGTGGGGCGCAGTGACCCGAACTAGCGGGCAGCGGTATCGGGGTTTTCCGGTGCCAGCGCCGCCTGCAGTGATTCGAGTCGGCTGAGCAGCGCGCGGTTTGCTGCCTGGATCTCCTCGACTTGTGTAATCAACTGCTGCTGGGTGTCCTCAAGCGCGTACAGCGCAGGTAGTGTACTTGCCGTGTTGGCGATCGACTGCGGTAACGGGACCTGCGCTGTCTCGCCGATGGGCGCCACGGTGCGCGCCACCGACGGCACCACCGGTTCTGTCGCCAGGAAGCCGTGGCCCGCGGCGGCGGTGGTGACCAGCAGGGCACCAAACAGCGTCCAGGTCATCCAGCTGCGTACGGGGGGGCGCGTGAATCTACCGGGCTCGCGCCGCCCCTGCGGCTGCGGTGCGGCGGGGGCGCGCAGATCACTGCGCAGCCAGAGGTTGCCGGAGCCGGCCGTGGCCCGGCGACTGCGCCGACGTCCGCTCAGACGCTGATGCACACGCGCCCCCGGCCCTGTGCCTTGGCGTGGTAGAGGTGGGTGTCCGCGCGCTGCAGCAGCGCCTTGTCATCATCGCCGGGAAGCAGGTCGGCCACGCCGATGCTCACGCGAGGCAATACCCCACCCGCCTTGGCGGCCAGTTCCACGGTGACGTGCTCGACGGTTTCGCGGATCTTGCGCGCCACATCTGCCGCGCCGCTGAGTCCGGTGCGGGGCAGCAGGATGGCGAATTCGTCGCCGCCGAGGCGAAACAGCAGGTCCGACTCGCGCACGCAGGCGCGGAAGGCCTGGGCCAGGCGACGCAGCACCTCATCCCCCACCAGGTGACCCAACTGGTCATTGATGTCCTTGAAGTGGTCGATGTCGATGATCATCAGCGACAGCGCGCTGCTGTGGCGTTTGGACAGCAGCAGCTCCTGGGTCAGGCGCTCATCCATGGCGCGGCGGTTGAGCAGGCCGGTGAGCCCGTCGTGCATGGCGGTAGTCTGCGCCCTGGCCAGTTGCCGGGCGAGTCGCAGGGCACGCGCCAGGCCGCCCAGGGCCCGTTCCAGCAGCGTCAGCTCAGGCTCGCTGTAGCGCTGGCGGCGGGACAGGGTCACCGCTCCCAGTGTGCTGCCATCGATATCCAGTTGATAAAGCGCGCGATGATGGCGTTGTTCACCCAGGACAACCGCCAGCTCGTCATCGGCGTCAGTGAAGCCGACGCTGTCGGCCAGCCCGCAGCGATTTGCCCAGTTGTGGAATCGCTCCAGCAGTACGTTCTGGTCAGCTTCACCGAGCAGCAGATCAAACAGTCCCAGCAGCTGGTCGGCTGCATCGCGTTCACCCAGCGGTGATGCCACGGTTGCGGCAACGGACGGCGCCAGGTTGGCAGCGCGGTCACTGACGAGGGTGAAGGGTGATCTGTCGGTCATGGCATCGATGCTCGAGTGAAGGTCCATCGAGCTTGTTAAAGCAAAGGGCGTGCCAACCAGTTTAAATGGAAATTAGGTGTAGATAGGCGAAAATTTGCGAAGTTAGGCGACAATATTTGCACGATGCAGGGCAAAAAACCACGGATCACTCGGGGAGCGGCAAAACACCGCCGGCCCGGAGTCAATAATTTGACGTTTGCAGGCCCGCTGCTTCAGGCCTTGCCGAGGCTCTGGCTGTCACTCGCGCTGTCGGCGGCTCCGGTACCCGAGTATAGCCGGGGGTCGCCGTCCTGCTGGCGCAGCACACGCAGCGCGCTGCGGGTGTGTTCGGTCAGGCGCCCGATGAGTACGCCATTGCTGGCGTTGAGCTCGGCGCAGCGTTCACCCAGCGCAATCAACCGGGCCTGCAACTCGCGGTTTTCGATGGCATTGTCGAGCACGCTGATCTGGCTGGACAATGTGGCATCAGCTGCGGCGGTTGGGCGCTGTTGCTGCAGGCCGGCGAGCTGCTTCAAGGCGGCGTCTTTGGCGCGGGTGCAGGCTTCAATGCGTTGGGCATCACCGGCACGCAGTGCCTGCTGTTCAGCGTCGAGTTGGGCGAGTACGGTTTCCAGGGCGGTGATTTCGGCGCGCAGGGCCAGCGCCAGTTGTTCACCGGGCGTCACGTTCAGGACAGATCCTGTTCGGCCTGCAGCAGGTTGCTCACAATCCGCTCCAGGTCGACCCGGTAGCTGCCATCGCTGATCGCAGCGCGCAGCTGCTCCACGCGCTCCATATTGGCATCGGGCACGCTGGCCAACTGTGTTTCCAGTTGCAGCATGTCTTCCGCCATGCGCGTGATGGTGACCGCATCTGCCTCCACCACCGGCTTGCCGGCACTGGCCTGGCTACTGCGTCCGGCCTGGTCCACCGTGCTGGTGCGTGCATCCCCGCCGGTACGCGACGGTTTGATGTTGGCATTGTTGTCAATTGGGTCCATGTCGGTTCACGCAGTCAGTGAATGGCTGGCACGTAAGGGTGCCTCAAGCAGGTTAGCGGCAGCCGGACGGAAAAGTTTAGCACAAGCATCGCCGCGCCGTGTTCATGGTATGCGCACACTGCCGTCGGCGTTGACGATGCCCTCGACCCGGCGCCCGGAGGCAAGGTTGGTGACCAGCAGGCGGTCACCCGCCGCGGCGTTGGCCATGGCGCGTCCCTGCATGGTGACCTGCAGGCCCTCGCCCCCGGCGATCAGGGTGACGGTCTGGCCGCGGGAGATCAGCTGCGGTGGGCGCAGCTGGCTATGCCGCAGCGGGGAACCCGCGCTGGCCGGCCGGATAAGCTCCATGCCGATGGCCTGCTGCGGGTCCATGATCACCGCATCGGTGGCACTGGTTATGGTGCGTTCCACCAGGGTGAGGTCACGTTCGCTGATGATGCTGCCGCGGGGCAGGTTGTCAGTCAGTACGGGGAGAGTGCCGCGGGTGCTGACGTCCAGGCGCACATACAGCGTCCAGGCACTGGGCTGCGCACAGCGCACCCCGACACTCACCGGTCCCAGTACGCTCGCGTTGGCGTTGCTGAATGTCTCCAGCGGTTCACCGCAGGCCTGCAGGCGCAGCCGGGAGTCCAGGGGGCGTGCACTCACCTCAAGGTCAGTGTAGCCCTGCGCCCGTGCCGCCGCGGTTGCCTCGGCGCTGGCGGCCGCCACCACGTCCTCCAGCGGATGGAGTATCTCGGCCCGCGCGCCCGCGGCGAAGATCGCCGGCAGGTGCAGGGCCAGGAGCAGCAGGCGCAACCCGGTGCGCCGGAAAATTGACATGAAGCCTCCCAAACAGGTCGTCAAGGTGTTTCGAAGCAGGAACCATGCCAGTCGCGGATAACGCGGCCGCCGTGTGGTGGGGCGGCAATTCTTGCCGCCGGAGCGGCAATCGGGCTTCCGGTCGCCCCCTGAAATCCGCTCAGAAATTCCTTAACCCATTGTAATAAAACACTATTTTACGGTTGGCACGGTTCCTGATTAGGTTTCCCGTGCGTGCTGTGAGTAGGCAGCGAGAAGGAGCGACCGACATGAGTTTTACTGACCGGGTTTTTGGAACGAGTGGACAGGCGATGGCGCTGCGTGCCCAGCGCCTGGAGTTGATAGCGGCAAACCTGGCGAACCAGGACACCCCCGGCTACAAGGCCCGTGACATCGACTTTGCCGCCGCCATGCAGGCGGCGACCGCTGGCGGGCTGCGGCGCACGCATGCCAGTCATCTGGATGCCAACGGCGGCATGGGGGCGGCGAATGAACAGCCCCTGCTGTACCGCGTACCCAGCCAGCCAGCGCTGGACGGCAATACCGTAGAGGCCCAGCGCGAGCATGCGGAGTTCATGGACAACGCCATTCGCTACCAGGCCAGCCTGACGATTCTGGACAGCCGCATCAAGTCCACCCAGCGCGCGATACGGGGCGAATGAGCATGAGCCTGTTCAACATCATGGCGGTATCGGCCTCGGCCCTGGAAGCGCAGAGCGTGCGCCTCAACACGATTTCCAGCAATCTGGCCAATTCACAGGTGGTCAGCAGCACGCCGGAGGGGGCGTATCAAGCGCGCTATCCCGTGTTTGAAACCCTGCTGCAGGACGGCCTCGGTGACGCCGAGGGTGCCGCCGGCGTACGCGTTGCGGAGATCGTTGAGTCGCAGCTGCCCCCGCGGCAGGAGTTTTCGCCATCCCACCCGCTGGCCAATGAGGAGGGCTACATCTACCGTTCCAATATCAATCCGGTGGATGAAATGGCCAACATGATATCGGCTTCGCGCTCCTACCAGAGCAGCATCGAGGCCATGAACACCGCCAAACAGCTTATCCAGCGCACCATCACGCTGGGCCGATAATCAACGAGGACAACACCGATGACCACGCTCGCCGGCATCAATGAGCTGTTTCCGCAACCGGAAGCGGCACCGCGACAGGCCAATTCCGTTGAGGACATGGGCTCCGAAGCGTTCCTGACCCTCATGGTCGCCCAGCTGAAAAACCAGGATCCCACCAAGCCGCTGGACAACATGGATTTCATGGGCCAGCTCGCACAGTTTGGCACGGTGTCGGGTATTCAGGAGCTGAACACCGGTTTCGGTGGCCTGGCCTCGGCGCTGACCGGTAGCCAGGCCCTGCAGGCGGCCAACCTGGTGGGCCGCGATGTGGTCACCGAAGGCAACGTCGGCCTGTTGCGGCCCGTGGAAGGCACTGCGGAGGAGGGCGACGACCCCGCGCTGGCGCTGGATGCCACGGTGGCCTTCACCGGCAACGCCACCTCGGCAACCCTGTTCATCCAGGATATGAGTGGGCGCCTGGTCTACAGCGCGGCGCTGCCGCCCGGTGTGAGCTCGGATTTCCGCGTGCAGTGGGACGGCCGTGATGGCAGCGGGGCACAGCTGGAGGCCGGCCAGTATCGCGTCTCGGTGGAAGCCCTGGTCGGCGGCGTGTCCACCACGGTGCCGGTTTACGCCCACCAGCGCGTGGAGTCGGTGGCCATCGCTGCCGGCACCGGTGATGTGGCCCTCAACCTGGCCAATGGCCAGACCGTGGGCATGAATACGATCAAGAGTATTTTGTAACAGCGTCGGGCCCGCCGGGACCGCGCGACACCGTTTGTTGAGCCAGGAGAGAGACAATGGCCTTTGATACCGCAATTTCGGGCATTAACGCTGCAAGTGCAGACCTCAATGTCATCAGTAACAATATCGCCAACGCCTCCACGGTGGGCTACAAGACGTCGCGCGCAGAGTTCGCCGATGTCTTCGCCACCAGCCTGCTCGGTGCCGGGGGCAATGCCATCGGCAAGGGGGTGAGCCTGTCGGCGGTGACGCAGGAGTTCGGCCAGGGCAACATCAGCTTCACCGACAACGCCCTGGACCTCGCCATCAGCGGCGGCGGTTTCTTCCAGCTCAGCGTCGACGGCGCGCTGCAATACACCCGCGCGGGCAACTTCAAGGTGGATCGCGAGGGCTTCGTCGTCAGCAACGCGGGTTCCCGCCTGCAGGGTTTCCAGGTGAACTCGGTGGGTGACGTGACCGGCCAGCTGGGCGACATCCAGATCGACACCTCGCTGCTGGACCCCAACCCCACGGGCCTTGTTGACCTGACCTCCAACCTCGACTCGCGCGAAGTGCCGCCCAACGTACCGTTTGGTGGCCCCTTCGACGCCTTCGCCCTGCCGCCCACCTCGCCGGACCCCAGCTCCTTCAACGCCACCACCTCGACCACGGTGTATGACGGCCTCGGGAACCCCCACGTGTTGAGCCTGTATTTCGTCAAGACCGCCACACCTAACCAGTGGGAAGTACACTCACTGGTAGACGGCGTGACCACTTCCGGGCCGGACACGCTGACCTTCCAGTCCAACGGCCAGTTCGACCCGCTGACGCTGCCGGTGGAAGTGAACATCACCGGTTGGCAGCCCCTGAACGCGGCGGGTGTGGGCACCGGCGCCGACCCGCAGGACATCACCGTGTCCCTCTCTGATACCACGCAGTTCGGCACACCCTTTGCCGTGAGCAGCGTGATCCAGGACGGCTTTGCCGCGGGCCAGCTGCGCGGGCTGGAGATTGACTCCACCGGTATCGCCTTCGCCCGCTTCACCAACGGTGAGTCGCGCGCCCTGGCGCAGATTGCGCTGGCCAACTTCAACAACCCCAATGGCCTGCAGCCCATCGGCGACACCAACTGGGTGGAGACCTTTGCTTCCGGTCCCTCCAACGTCGGCGCCCCCGGCACCTCGGGGCTCGGGGTTATCCAGTCGGCGGCACTGGAGGAGTCCAACGTGGAGATTACCGCGCAGCTCGTTGACCTGATCATTGCCCAGCGCAACTTCCAGGCCAATGCGCAGGTGATTCAGGCGGAAGACGCGGTCACCCAGACCGTGATCAACCTGCGTTGATCGGCGCCGAGCGTAGCTGATGGATCACTTCGTCTACATCGCCGCCTCCGGCGCCCAGGAAATGATGCTGGCGCAGGCCGCCAACAGCCACAACCTGGCCAACGCCGCGACGCCCGGGTTCAAGGCGGACCTGGTGAGCGCGGAAAGCCGCTACCTCGACGGCGTGGGTGCTGCCAGCCGCGTGTACACGATCGAGAAGCACAAGGGCACCGACCTGGCGCCCGGCAGCCTGGAGCAGACCGGTCGCGATCTCGATGTCGCGCTGGTCGGCGAGGGCTGGATCGCGGTGCAGGCGCCGGACGGCACGGAAGCCCTCACGCGGCGCGGCGACCTGCGGGTGGATGAGTTCGGCCAGCTGGTCAACGGTGGCGGACAGCCGGTACTCGGTGAACGCGGGCCGATTGCCCTGCCGCCGTTCAGCTCGCTCACCGTGGGCTCCGACGGTACCGTGTCGATCGTGCCGCTGGGCGAACAGATCAATGCCGTGGCGGTGCTGGACCGCATCAAGCTGGTCAACCCGCCGGCCGATCAGATCGACAAGGGCCCGGACGGTTTGCTGCGCGCTGGAGACGGCCTGGCCTCGGCCCCCGCCGCCGAAGTGCGGCTGGCCTCGGGCATGCTGGAATCCAGCAATGTCAATCCGGTGTCCGCGATGGTGCACATGATCGAGCTGGCACGACAGTACGAAATGCACGTGCGCATGATGTCCACCGCCCAGGAGCTGGATACGGCGTCAACCCAATTAATGCGACTCGAATAAGGAATTCAGGCCATGTCACAGTCACTGTGGATTTCCAAGACCGGCCTCGACGCGCAGCAGACGCGCATGTCGACCATTGCCAACAACCTGGCCAACGTCGGCACGACGGGCTTCAAGCGCAGTCGCGCGATTTTTGAAGACCTGGTGTACCAGAATGTGCGTCAGGTGGGCGCCCAGTCCTCCCAGGACACGCTGCTGCCCTCGGGCCTGCAGATCGGCACCGGCACCCGGGTGGTGGCGACCGAAAAGCTGTTTACCCAGGGCAACCTGACCAAGACCGACAACTCGCTGGACCTCGCCATCCAGGGCCGCGGCTTCTTCGAGATCCTGCTGCCGGACGGCACCCAGGCGTACACCCGTGACGGCTCCCTGCAGATCAACGACCAGGGCATTGTGGTGACCTCTGCCGGCTACCAGCTGCAGCCGCCCATCACCATCCCCCAGAACGCGACTTCCATCAGCATCGGTGGCGATGGCACGGTATCGGTCACGGTGCCGGGCAGCGCCGCGGTGAGCCAGGTGGGCAATATCCAGCTCACCGACTTCATCAACCCGGCCGGCCTGCAGGCGCGCGGCGAGAACCTGTTGGTGGAATCCGGCGCCAGCGGTGCGCCGCAGCCGGGCAACCCGGGGATCAACGGCCTGGGCACGGTGGTGCAGGGCTACGTGGAAAGCTCCAACGTGAATGTGGTGGAGGAGCTGGTGAACATGATCGAAACCCAGCGCGCCTACGAGATGAACTCCAAGGCCATCTCCACCGCTGACCAGATGCTCCAGTTCGTCTCCAACAACCTGTAAGGAGTGATCGTGCGCGCTTCCCTGAAACCTGTGATGCTCGCGGCCGGCCTGGTTCTTCTGTCGGGCTGCGGCGGTGTGCCCGAGAAGAGCCACGAGCTGTACGGGCCGGTGGATCCCATCGATTATTCCCTGTTGCCGAAACCGCCCACCAATGGCGGTGTGTACGTGTCCTCGCAGGCGATGTCGCTGTTCAGCGACACGCGCGCGGTGCAGGTGGGCGATATTGTCAGCGTGGTACTGGTGGAGGCCACCACCGGCAGCAAGAGCAGCGACACCGAGCTGGACAAGAGCAGCGAGATCAACCTGACCAGCCCCACCGTGTTCGGCCAGCCGGTCACCGTCAACGGCCGCTACAACCTCGGGGTGGATATCAACGGTGCCAGCGCCTTCTCCGGTGAGGCTGCCCTGGGCCAGAGCAACAGCCTGCGCGGCTCCATCGCGGTGCAGGTAGCGCAGGTGCTGCCCAACGGCAATCTGTATATCCAGGGCGAGAAGTGGATCAATATCAACCAGGGGGATGAGTACATCCGCCTGCGCGGTATTATCCGCCCGGAGGACTTAAGCCCCACCAACACCATTTCCTCCACCCTGATTGCCGACGCGCGCATTTCCTACAGCGGCACCGGCGTCGGTCAGGAAGCCAACACGCCCGGGTGGTTGACCCGGTTCTTCATGAGCCCCCTGGTTCCCTTCTGAGGCACGCTGATGCTAACCCTACTCTGGTCCCGTCTCTGCCCGCTGTTGCTGGTGTTGCTGCTGTCCTCACAGGCCAGCGCCGAACGCATCAAGGATATCGCCAGCGTCAACGGCGTGCGCAGCAACCAGTTGATCGGCTACGGCCTGGTGGTGGGCCTCGACGGCAGCGGTGACCAGACCATTCAGGCGCCGTTCACCATCCAGAGCCTGAAGAGCATGCTGGCACAGCTGGGGGTGAACATCCCCGCCAACGTCAACCCGCAGCTGACCAACGTCGCCGCGGTCATGGTGCACGCGGACCTGCCGGCCTTCGCCAAGCCGGGGCAGACCATCGACGTGACGGTCTCCTCGCTGGGCAACGCCAAGAGCCTGCGCGGCGGTACCCTGTTGATGACGCCGCTGAAAGCCGCCAACGGTGAAACCTACGCCCTGGCACAGGGTTCGCTGCTGGTCAGTGGCTTTGGCGCCGAGGGCGCGGACGGCTCCCGGGTGACGGTCAACGCCACCAGCTCCGGTCGCATTCCCAACGGCGCGACGGTGGAGCGCACGGTGGACAGTCCCTTCGCCACCGCGCCGACCCTGATCATGAACCTCAATGCGCCGGACTTCACCACCGCACAGCGGGTCGCGGGTTCCATCAACGCCGCACTCGGCGTGGGCACGGCGCAGCCGATTGACGCCGTGTCCATCGAGGTGCAGGCGCCGGCCGACCTGGCGGACCGCGTTGCCTTTGTCTCCATCGTCGAAAACCTGCAGGTCGACCCGGCGTCGGCACCGGCGCGGGTGGTGGTCAACTCGCGCAGCGGCACCATCGTCATCGGCAGCGACGTGCGCGTGGAAACCGCGGCGGTGGCACACGGCAACCTGGTGGTGACCGTCTCCGAAGACATCAACGTGAGCCAGCCCGGTGCCTTCGCGGGCGGCGAGACCGTGGTCACCCCCGATTCCGAAGTGGTGGCGGAGCAGGAAAACGCGCGCATGTTCCTGCTGGATGCGGGCATCACCCTGCAGGAGCTGGTGGCGGCGGTAAACGGCGTGGGCGCCGCCCCCGGGGACCTGATAGCGATCCTCGAGGCGCTGCAGCAGGCGGGCGCCCTGCGCGCCCAGTTGATTGTGATCTAGGGGCGAGTCATGCAGGCGGCACAGGCATCTCTTTACCACGACTTCAGCGGCCTCGCCGCACTGCGGCGCGATGCCCGGCAGGATGCGGCCGCCGCAGCGGAGCCGGTTGCCGCGCAGTTTGAAGCGATTTTCGTGCAGCAGATGCTGAAAGCCATGCGCGATGCCACGCCGGAGGGCGGTCTGTTCAACAGCAATCAGCTGAAAAACTGGCAGCAGATGTTTGACCAGCAGTTGTCCGTGGACCTTGCGGACCACGGCGGACTGGGCCTGGCGCAGGTGCTGGTGGAGCAGCTGCAGGCGGCGGGCGCGGTGAGCGACGCTGCGCCCGCGGAGACGGCCCAGCCCCTACTGCCGCCACAGGGCGGGCAGGCGTCAACGCTGCTGCCCCCGGCACGCTACAGCCGGGCCCCCGCAGCAGCCGGTGCCCCAACGCTGGAGGCTGGCACCACAGCGCCCGCCGCACAGCCGCCGCTGGCCGCCGCCGGCCGGCCGCCGGCACCGCCCACCGCCCCCGAGGACTTCGTCCGCGAACTGTGGCCGCAGGCGGTGCCCGCCGCTGCCGAGCTCGGCGTGGACCCGGCGGTGCTGATTGCGCAGGCGGCGCTGGAAACCGGCTGGGGCCAGCGCGCGCTGCCCGCGGCTGCCGGCAGCAGCCACAACCTGTTCAATATCAAGGCCGGGCGCGGCTGGCAGGGCCCCACCACCACGGTGCAAACCGTGGAGTACGACGGCGCAGCGGCGCGGCTGGAGCGCGCGTCTTTCCGCGTGTACGGCAGCACGGCGGAGTCATTTGCCGACTATGTCGACCTCATTCGCGGTGCCCCGCGCTATCAGGAGGCACTGGCCAGCGCCGCCGAGCCCGAGGCCTACCTGCGCGAACTGCAGGCGGCGGGCTATGCGACAGACCCAGCCTACGCCGACAAAATCCTCGCAATCCTGCAGCGTGGCAGCCTGGCGGAGACCGTGGCCGAGCTAAAGAATTCCGCTCAGCTGCCGCCAACCCTTTCTGACCGGCGGCCCGAGGCCGCCTGAACCCTGACCGAGGCTCACTGTGGCGGATCTGCTCAACATCGGGACTTCTGCGCTGCTCTCACTGCAGCGGGCGCTCTCTACGACCGGCCAGAACATCGCCAACGTGAACACGGCGGGGTATAGCCGCCAGCGGGTGAATTTCGCCACCCTGCCGCCGGAAGCGACCGGCGCGGGTTTCCTCGGCACCGGTGTGAAGGTGGACTCCATCACCCGCAGCTACGACCAGTTCCTGGCCCAGGACGTACGCAGCCGCAGCTCCTCCAGCGCCGGGTTCAGCACCCTCAGCAGCCTCACCTCCCGCATTGACAGCCTGCTGGCGGACCCCTCTGTCGGCATTGCCCCCGGCATCGAGAGCTTTTTTGGCGCGCTGCAGGATGTGGCGAACAACCCGGGCTCAATTCCCGAGCGCAAGGTGTTGCTGGGCGAAGCCAATGAGCTGGCCGGGCGCTTCCAGACGCTGGATGCCCAGCTGCGTGGCCTCAACAGCGAAGTCAGCCAGCGCATCACCACCACGGTCAGTGACATCAACGCACTGGCCAGCAACATTGCGTCCCTCAACGAGCAGGTGGTGCGTGCCACCACGCAAAGCGGCGGGCAGCCGCCCAACGACCTGCTGGACGCCCGGGACCAGGCGATCAACCGCCTGGCGGAAAAAGTGGGTGTGACCACCGTGACCCAGGATGACGGTGCGGTGAACGTGCTGGTGGGCAACGGTCAGGCGCTGGTGGTGGGTTTCACCGCCAGCCAGCTGCAGACCTTCCGCGACCCCTTTGATGCCACACGGGTGAATGTGGGCATTGCCGGGCTGGCGTCCAGCACCGATATCGGCCGCTTCCTGAGCGGCGGTGAGCTGGGTGCTGCACTGTCCTTCCGGGGCGGCGTGCTGGACAGCACGCGCAATGAGTTGGGCCTGCTGGCTGCGGGGATTGCTGCGACGTTCAATGCCCAGCACAGCGAGGGCATGGACCTGAATGGCCAGCTCGGGGGCAATTTTTTCCGGCCGCTGCAACCTGCGGTGTCGGGGTCGACCGGCAACACGGGCAGTGCCACGGTCACTGCGGCACTCGCGGATGTGGGCCAGCTCACGGGGGCGGACTACCGCCTGAGTTTCGACGGCAGCCAGTGGACCCTGCGCAACCAGCAGACCGGCGCCACCCAGACCGGCGCCGGCCCGGCATTCAGCATCGATGGCGTGGACATCAACATCAGCGGTACGCCGGCGGCCGGTGACAGCTTCCTGGTGCAGCCGGTAGCCCAGGGGGCCAACCTGTTTGCGGTGGAGCTGACCAACGCAGCGGCCTTTGCGGCCGCCAGCCCGGTGCGCAGCAGCACTGGCAGCGCCAACCTGGGCGATGCGCGCCTCTCGTCGCTCGCCGTGGACAGCGTCGCGGGGCTGCCGCTGGCCGGCGCCATCACGCTCACCTTCAACCCCGATGCGCTGGGCCCGGGCGTGCCCGGCTACGATGTGGCGGGCAGCGCCGGCGGTCCCATTGCCTACGACCCGGCGACCGACAGCGGGGGCCTTGCCGTCACGCTGGGTGGCCTCAGCTTCGAGCTGGCGGGCACGCCGGCCGCCGGGGATACCCTGAGTATTGCCAACAACACCGACGGCAGCGGCGACAACCGCAATGCGCTGGCGCTTGGAGCCCTGCAAACCGCGCCGATCCTGGACGGCGGGACCGCCAGCTACCAGGACAGCTACGCAGGCCTGGTGGCCGATGTGGCCGTGCGCAGCCGGCAGGCCAGCGCCGCCGCCGACGCCGAGGGAACCCTGCTGCAACAGGCAATTTCCGCCCGCGACAGCGTACAGGGCGTGAACCTGGACGAGGAGGCCGCCGACCTGTTGCGGTTCCAGCAGGCCTACCAGGCCGCTGCACAGGTGATCTCCGTGGCGGACACCGTGTTCCAGACCCTGCTCGACGCCACGCGTCGCTAACGCCGGAGCTGACTGATGCGCCTTTCAACCGCCCAGATTTTCCAGCAGGGGATCAGCAACATCCTCAACCAGCAGGCCCAGCTGCAGAAAACCCAGCAGCAGCTGGCCAGTGGTCTGCGCGTGACTACCCCGGCGGATGACCCCATCGCCGCGGTGCAGATTCTGGACCTGACGGAAGACCTGCAGCAGCTCGACCAGTTCCAGCGCAATGCCAACCTGGCCGAAGGCCAGATCGCCCTCGCCGACACGGTGCTGCAGGATGTCACCGACGTGCTGCAGCGGGTGCGCGAATTGACCGTGCAGGCCAACAACGCCACCCAGACTCCGGAAACCCGCCGCGCCATCGCCACCGAGATGGAAGGGCGGCTGGATGAGCTGGTCAGCCTGGCGAACACCCGGGATGCCAACGGCGAGTTCGTGTTTGCCGGTTTCCAGGCCCAGACCCAGCCCTTCAGCCGCAGCGGCGGACAGGTGCTGTACAACGGCGACGAAGGGCAGCGCTTCCTGCAGGTGGCACCCAATACGCAGCTGGCGGTGCGCGACTCCGGCCGCGCCGTATTCATGGACATACCGGCTGGCAACGGTCGCTTTGACATCCGCGCCGACGCCGGCAATGCCGGCACCGCCATTGTGGATGCCAGCAGTGCCGCGGCCAATTACCAGCGCGATACCTACACCATCAGCTTCAGCCAGCCGACGCCCGCGGACCCGGTCACCTTCACGGTAACGGACAGCAGCGCCGCGGTGGTGGCCAGCGGTCCCTACCAGTCCGGCGCCAGCATCAGCTTCAACGGGGCCAGCGTGACCTTCGAGGGCGCGCCGGCGGACGGCGACAGCTTTACCGTCCCCGCCGCACCGCGCCAGGACGTGTTCAGCAGTGTGCAGAACATCATCGACAGCCTGAAATCCTCCACCACCGGCCCCGCTGCCTCGGCGTCGGTGAATAACGCCATGGCGAGCGGCCTCGCCAACCTGGACCAGGCGCTGGGCCGCATGCTGGAGCAGCAGGCGGACCTGGGTGTGCGCCTGAACCGCATAGACAGCCTGCGCGAAAGCAACGACGCCTTCACCCTGCAGCTGCAGGAGACCCTCTCGGAAGTGCGCGATCTGGACGTTACCGAGGCCATCAGCCGGCTCAACCTGCAGCTGGTTGCCCTGCAGGCGGCACAGCAGAGCTATGTGCGTATCCAGGGCCTGTCCCTGTTCAATTTCCTCTAGTAAAAAAAACTGACACTTCGCCTAAAGTTCCTTCAAGACCGTCCGCTAACTGGTTGAGCGGGGAGTACTTTCCCCGGGCCGATGGACGGTGACCAGCGTTGATTCCACAGGGGAAACCGGCGCGAAACGAGAAGGAATGAAACCATGCCTCAGATTATTAATACCAATATTCCGTCGCTGACTGCTCAGCGGAACCTCAACAGCTCCCAGAACGATGTGGCCACGTCGCTGCAGCGTCTGTCCTCCGGCCTGCGTATCAACAGCGCCAAGGACGATGCCGCCGGCCTGGCGATTTCCGAGCGTTTTACCGCGCAGATCCGCGGCCTGAACCAGGCTGCGCGTAACGCCAATGACGGTATTTCTCTGGCGCAGACGGCCGAGGGTGCACTCGCTGAGGTGACCAATAACCTGCAGCGGATTCGTGAGTTGTCGGTGCAGTCTGCGAACGCCACCAACTCAGCGTCTGATCGCCAAGCGCTACAGGCGGAGGTAACGCAGTTGGTTGCGGAGATCGACCGTGTCGCCAGCCAGACGAATTTCAACGGCGTCAAACTTCTTGACGGGACGTTTTCTTCACAAGTGTTTCAGGTTGGTGCCAATGCGGGTGAGACGATCTCTGTAGACAGCATCACGAGCGCTCGGTCCTCCGACCTTGGTCAGTTCCAAGGTTTTCAGTTGTCTGCTCAGGCGATCACGTCCCCAAGCGCGACTGGGGCAACAACAGCACAAACGGTCGTAATCGACGGTAACAGTACTTCGCTGGGAACGATCGCGAGTGATGCGAAAGCTTTGGCGAACGCGCTGAACGCGTCTGGCCTAGGTTTCACCGCGACAGCGAACGAGACAGTAAAGGCAGCTGGCGTTAGTGGCTCTGCCCCAACGGCTGCTGGGAATTCAACCGTTGACATAAACGGATTGACAATTACGATAGCTGGCACGACTGACCTCGTGACCAACCGAGCAAACGCAGTAACCGCAATCAATGCGCAAAGTGCGGTCACTGGTGTGACTGCAACGGACACGGGCGCTGGCGTTGAGCTGCGTGCTGCGGATGGTAGGAACATTGACGTTGCAAACTTTGCTGCTGGTGGTGCGACCGGCGCAGGTCTGGACAGCTATGGCCTCGGCGCTGCAGGAGTCTCTGCAGGAACATTAGACATCACGTACGTAGCGCCAGCTGGCACAACAGGCGCCGTGACGTTTACTGGCGGCTTGTCAGCCAGTTCTGCGACTATTGGTAGTACTGGCACGGCAATTAGCGCCGTCGACATTTCAACTGTCTCGGGATCAAATAGCGCACTGCTCGCGGTTGATGCTGCGTTGACTGCAATCAACGGCTCCCGCGCCGACCTGGGTGCCATCCAGAACCGTTTTGAATCTGTTGTCACGAGCCTGCAGACCACCTCCGAAAACCTGGACGCTTCGCGTTCACGGATTCGGGATGCGGACTTTGCGCAAGAAACGGCTAACCTGGCGCGCGCTCAGATCCTGCAGCAGGCCGGTATTTCGGTGCTTGCGCAGGCCAACGCCCAGCCCCAGAACGTGCTGGCTCTGCTGCAGTAAGTGGCTGAGACCATGCGCTAGTTGCATTGGGGTGAGGTGGTTTCCACCTCACCCTTTTGTGCTTCTGGTGGGGTCTTTAGTAGCGCAGATACGAGGATAGGATCATGGCGAGTTCAATCACGCCTTCGAACGTGAACGCAGCGCCCCCGCTCCCTGCGGGCAATGCAGCTGCACCGGCGCAGAGTGCCGTGCCCCGGCAAGAGGTCGCCGCCAGCGGCAAGGCTTCGCCGCCAGCGCAGGATGGGAAAGCCACGCAGGCAAAGCAGCGTGATACGGCGCAGGACCTTGCACAGGCGACGCGCGACATAACAGACTACATACAGACAGTGAATCGCTCGCTGCAAATTTCTGTTGACCAGGAGTTGGGCTCGACGATTATTACGGTTATGGACAAGGCGACTGATGAAGTTGTCCGACAGATTCCTGCCGAAGAAGCCGTTGCACTGGCCCGTTTTCTCGCCAGGCAGCAGGCCGAATTGGGCGGCTCTGAGTTGCCCTCCAAGGGCGTGTTTATGGATCAGGAGGGCTGAAGGCCCGGTGTGCCGCATTTGGCACTTAATTTGCTAAGCTTGTAACACATAAATGTTTCATGCCCCGCAGGTGGCAACGAGGTGAGTGAATGGTTTCAGTAACCGGAGTAGGCTCCGGACTGGATATCGAAGGGTTGGTGACCCAGCTGGTAGCCGCAGAGCGTGCGCCAGTCGAGAATCGTCTTCTACGGCGTGAAACGTCGCTCACCAGTGAACTCTCCGGGTTCGGTACGTTGAAGGGCGTGTTGGCTGACCTGCAAGCACGCTCCGCCTCACTGCGGAATGAGAGTACCTTCACGCAGCGCACCGCCACCAGCTCCAACAGTTCGGCGTTTACGGCGACCGCCTCTTCCGCCGCGGCCCCGGGTAACTACAGTATCGCGATTGATTCCCTCGCCAGCGCACAGTCGCTGGCGTCCGGGAGCTTTGGCTCGGCGGACGATGTTGTTGGTGAGGGTACGCTGACGATCCGTTTCGGCACGGTTGATGCAACACCCTCCGTGCCAGGTCCGCAAGTGGTCAATGGCTTTACGGTCAATCCCGAGCGTGCAAGCGCCAGCATTACGATTGATAGCAGCAACAATACGCTCGCGGGTGTTCGGGACGCAGTGAATGCCGCCGGTATCGGGGTGTCTGCGGCTATCGTCAATGATGGCAGCGGTGCACGCTTGCTTTTCAGTGCCTCCGATACGGGTGCTGCCAATGCTATTGAGATTTCCGTGGCCGATGCCGGCGACGGCAATAACGCGGACCTGGCAGGGTTGTCCCGTCTGGCATTCAACACAGGCGCGGCCAACCTCACGCAAACGGCGGCCGCCAGTGACGCCAGCTTTACCCTGAATGGTCTGGCGCTAACCAGTGCCAGCAATACCGTGACCGGCGTGCTTGACGGTGTCAGCCTCACGCTCAAGGATACGACCGACGGTGCGCCCGCATCTCTCGCGGTCAGTGAAAACCGCGCAGTGGCGCGCGGTGCCATTGAGCAATTCGTCAACGCCTACAACACCTTCATCACCACTGCCTCCAACCTCACACGCTTCGATCCTGCAACCGGGGCCGCCGGGGCACTGCAGGGGGATTTTTCAGCGCGCACGGTGATCAGCCAGGTGCGAAACGCTGTTACGGCCTCGGTACAAAACCCGGATGGCCCATTTGGATCGTTGGCGGAGCTGGGCATCACCACGTCAGCAAGCGGAACTCTTACCATCAATTCCGAGCGACTGAACGCCGCATTGGAAGATGGCAACGCGGGATTGGTTTCCCTGTTCGGCCGCGCCGAGACCGGTATCGCAGAGCGCCTTGGTGGGTTACTCGGCGGTTTTTTGGGCACGGGCGGCCTGCTTGACGCCAGAACCGATGGCTTGCAGAGCAGTGTGGACGCTATCAGTGATGACCGCGAGGCGCTCAATCGCCGTCTGGAGGTACTCGAGGCCCGCTACCGCGCCCAATTTAATGCGCTGGACGGTCTGCTCGCACAGATCAACAGCACAGGCAGTTTTGTCAGTGAGCAGCTGGCAAACATTCCGCTGCCCAGTGATCGCTTTTCGAATTAATGACAGGCAGGATTCCAGGTATGAATACCCGGCAGGCGCTTAGCGCCTACAAGCAAGTGGGGGTGCAGAGCGGCGTGACGGATGCCTCGCCCCATCAACTGATCAGCATGTTGCTGGATGGGGCCATGGATCGCATCGCGTCGGCCAAAGGTGCCATGGAGCGTCGAGACACCGGGCGTCAGGGCGAGCTGATTGGCAAGGCCATCACCATCATCGACAACCTGCGGGTGAGCCTGGATCATGAGCAGAGCCCCGAGTTGGCGGGTCGACTCAGCGATTTATACGAGTACATGCAGGGGCGGCTGCTCGAGGCGAGTGCGGCCTCCGACACGGCGGCCTTGACGGAAGTCCGCGATCTGCTGGCCACCATTCGCGACGGTTGGGAGAGTATTCCTGCCGAACTGCGGCGTCCCGCAGGATGATCGTGCCATTCCCCACCCCGGCGGCTGCCGAAGGCGCTGTCGCGACCGAAGGGCTGCTGGCTGCCGAGGGGTCGGACGCCGCACTCAGCCAGTGCCGCCGCCTCGCCCGCGTCCTCACCGTCACCCGCGAAATGGTGGCCCTCGCCGAGGTCGGTGACTGGGATGCTGTGGCTGCCCGCGAGCAGGACCGCCGTGACGACCTGGCCCGCTGCTTCAAGGAAGCGGTGTCGACGGAGCACGCCGAACTGGTTGCCGAAGCGCTGGCGGCCATCCTGCACCTCAACGAGGAAATGATGGCCCACCTGAGCAAGGCCCGCGACGCGGTGCTGCAGCAGGGGGTGGCACAGGTGCGCACGCGCTCCGCCATCGGTCACTACGAGCAGGTGAAGTCACAACCCTGACGCGGGGCGTTTCGTTGCCACCGGCCTGTGTTATCGTAAAACTTTTGCGGAGCACTGGGCATGAGCAGCCAAAACGCCGTCACCGGCCTCGTCTACAGCGATAACATCGCCCTGTCGTGGAAGCCCGTCGACTACGAGCCGGAGCAGACGCACCTGGCCATGGTCAACGCCTCCAACGAGAGCTTTCTGCGCGCCGTATCGGCGGTGGGCGACGGCCTCAATACCAAGGACGACAACGACGCGCCTCCGGGCATCCAGCAGGACATCGCCCGGCTCGATCTCAAGCTCAACCTGGTGCTCGATCTGGTCAGCGCCCTGGTGTATCACGAGCTGGATATTCCCCCTGTGAGCGCCGTGCAGGTCTCTGCCGAACAGGTGAGCTGGCAGGGCGAGGGGCCGCCGGCGGGGGCCCGCATCTTCCTCGAACTCTACATCCAGCGCGGTTTGCCCAAGCCCCTCTGCTGCTACGGCGAGGTCGTCACCACGCCCGAGGAGCAGGCGGCGGGACGCAACACGGTGCGCTTTGTGGGCCTCACCGGTGCCGCCCGGGTCTGGCTGGAGAAGCTGATTTTCCGTCACCATCGCCGCGAGGTAGCCTTCCGTCGCGCCCACGTGGGCGACTAATCCGCCTTTTTTCCGTCAATAAGTTGACAGGTCCGCTTCGTCTGAGCAGACTCGGCGCCGTTGCTTGCACGCCCTTGCCACCTTGTTTACGGATCGTTACGTTTGCCTCAGCACCCAGACAATGCTTCGCCTATCGTCGGCCCCAGCACCGCCATGGAGACCATCCGCCGGCTGGTGGCCCAGGTGGCGCCCAGCGATGCCACGGTGTTGATCCTCGGTGAGTCCGGTACCGGCAAGGAGGTTGTAGCCCGCGGCATTCACGATGCCTCGCCGCGCTCGAGCGGGCCATTCGTGCCGGTCAACTGCGGCGCGATCCCCGCGGAGTTGCTGGAATCGGAGCTGTTTGGCCACGAAAAGGGCGCGTTCACGGGCGCTATCAACACCCGGCGCGGCCGCTTCGAACTGGCCGCAGGCGGCACGCTGTTTCTCGACGAGATTGGCGACATGCCGCTGCCGATGCAGGTCAAGCTGCTGCGGGTGCTGCAGGAGCGCTGCTTCGAGCGTGTGGGCAGCGCCACGTCCCAGGCCACAGACGTCCGGGTGATCGCGGCCACACACCAGGATCTCGAGCAGCGTGTTGAAGACGGCCGTTTCCGGGCCGATCTTTACTACCGCCTGAATGTGTTTCCCATCGACGTGCCCGCCCTGCGCGATCGCCCGGAAGATGTGCCGGTGCTGGTGGCACATTTTCTGGCGCAGCTGGCCAGGGAGCAGCGCGACAGTGTGTCGATCGCGGCGGACGCCATGGCCGCCCTGCAGCAGTACGGCTGGCCCGGCAATGTGCGTGAGCTCAACAACCTGGTGGAACGCCTGGCCATTCTGTTTCCCGGCGCTGAGGTGGGGTTTGGCGACCTGCCGCAGAAATTCTGTGAAGGCTTCGACCCGGCCCGGCCGCCGCCGCAGGTACCGCCCCCCGCCGCCGGCTCGGGTGCCGCGGCCCCGTCCGCCAGTACACCCCCGGCGAGTGCCTCTCAGGTACAGCCGGCCCCTGCCGCCGGGGCACCTAACGACCCCACGCCGCTGGGTCAGGAGGGGCTGGACCTGAAGCAGTACCTCGCCGACACCGAGCGCACCCTGCTCCTGCAGGCCCTGGACCGCAGCGGCTGGGTGGTGGCGCGAGCGGCGCAACTGCTCGGGCTGCAGCGCACCACCCTGGTAGAGAAAATGCGCAAGTTCGAGCTGCAGCGCGACCAGGTGTCAGATTCCTGACGCGCGGCGCCCCACAGTGTATGCGAAGTTCTTCAATCCATTGAATTAAAACGGGTTTCCACTTTGGGCACGTCTTTTGCTTCAAGAGCGGCATTGGCGTGATAGCGCTCGGTGGAACTCAATCATGCAGCAGGCTGTACCCCTCGAGAAACACGATCTGGAAGAGGCCTTTCGCAGCCTCGCGGAAGTCTCCCATCAACTGGATGCGTCCTACCGCGACCTGGAGTCGCGGGTAGCCCGGCTCAACGAGGAGCTCGCGGCCTCGCGCTCGGCGCGGCTCGACGAACTGGCAGAGAAGGAGCGCTTGCTCGAGCGGCTGGCCTCGCTGATGGCCATGTTGCCCGGGGGCGTGCTGTTGATAGACGAGCGTCAGCAGGTACGCGATGCCAACCCGGAGGCCGTCGCCCTGTTTGGTGAGCCGCTGCTGGGCGAGGACTGGCCCGCGGTGCAGGCACGTATTCGGGAAAACGCCCCCGAGCGGCATTTGTCACTGCACAGCCGTCACCTGGCACAGCAGGGCGAGACCCTGGTGCTGGTGACCGACACCACCGAACTGCATGACCTGCAGGCCCAGGTGGGCCGCGAGCAGCGCCTGCGCGCGCTGGGGGAAATGGCGGCGCGGCTCGCCCACCAGATTCGCACACCGCTGTCGTCCACCACCCTGTATCTGGCGCAGCTGCGCCGTCCGGACCTGGCCGTCGCGCAGCGTGAGCGCATCTGCGACCGCCTGTCTGAACGGCTGGTGCATATGGAAGGGCTGATCGAAAGCATGCTGGGCTTTGTGCGCGGGGCCCCTCCGCGCACGGAGCGCGTGTGCCTGCAGGACGTGCTGGGCGACTTTCAGGCCCATGTCCTCGCTCGCCTGGAAGCGGCGGGCGCCACGCTGTCGGTGACCCCGGTCGATCGCACTTTGGCACTGCAGGGCGACCGTGATGCCCTTGCCGGAGCTCTCGCCAATCTGGTGGTGAACGCCATCGAGGCCGGCGGGGAGGGCGTGCATGTGGATGTCTGGGCCGGCGCGCTGAATCGTGAGCGCATGCTGCTGCGGGTGCGCGACAACGGCCCGGGTGTGGCACCCGAGTTGCGCGAACGCATTTTTGACCCGTTCTTCACCACGCGCTCGGCCGGTACCGGGCTGGGTCTCGCGGTGGTGGCGCGCACCGTCGGCGAACTGGGCGGTGAGATCCGCCTCGGTGACAGCCCCGAGGGCGGCGCGGAATTTGTGCTGGAATTACCGATTGCAGAAGGAGAGTGTTGACCGTGGGAGCCGCGTTGAAAGTTCTGGTGGTCGAGGACGACAGCACCCTGCGCGAGGCGCTGTGCGACACCATTGAATACGGTGGCTATCGCGTCTGGAGCGCCTGTGACGGTGCCGACGCGCTGCAGCAGCTGGAGCGCCAGCCCGTGGACCTGATCATCAGCGACGTACAGATGGCTGGCATGGGGGGAGAGCGCCTGCTGCGCGAGGTCCGGGCCCGCAGTCCGGAGCTGCCTTTTGTCATGATCACCGCCCACGGTTCGGTGCAGCACGCGGTGGCGGCGATGCGGGAGGGCGCAACGGACTATCTGCTGAAGCCCTTTGCCGCAGAGGTGCTGCTGGAGATGCTGGCCCGCTTCGAGCCGGCGCCGGAGCCGGGTGTCGACATGGTGGCCGAGGATCCCGCCATGCAGCGCGTGTGTCGTCTGGCCGAGCGCCTGGCACACAGCGATGCCACGGTGCTGGTCACCGGTGAGTCCGGTACCGGCAAGGAAGTTGTCGCGCGCTATCTGCACGCCTGCTCCAGCCGGGCGGAACGCCCGATGGTGGCCATCAACTGTGCAGCCATTCCGGAAAATATGCTGGAGTCCATGCTCTTCGGCTACGAGAAAGGCGCCTACACCGGCGCCCACCAGTCGCGACCGGGCAAATTCGAGCAGGCCAACGGTGGCACCCTGCTGCTGGACGAGATTTCCGAAATGGACCTCGGCCTGCAGGCCAAGCTGTTGCGCGTGCTGCAGGAGAAGGAGGTCGAGCGCCTCGGCGGCAACCGGGTGATACCGCTGGATGTGCGGGTCATCGCCACCAGCAACCGCAACCTGGCGGGCGAGGTCGCCGCGGGGCGTTTCCGGGAAGACCTGTATTACCGCCTCAGTGTGGTTCCGTTGGAAGTGCCCGCACTGCGCGACCGGCCGGCGGACATCCTGCCGCTGGCGCAGCGCTTCCTGCAGCGCTATGCCGCACCGCGCAGCGGCCTCGCATTCAGCAAGGCCGCCCTGCAGCGCCTCGCGGTCCACAGCTGGCGCGGTAATGTGCGCGAGCTGGAGAACTGCGTGCAGCGGGCCAGTCTGCTGGCGGTGGGGCCGGAGATCGGCCCCGAGGATATCGATTTCGTCGCGGCCATGGCGCCGGCGGCAGCGTCAGTGCCGGGGCCTTCCCCGGTGGGGCCGTCCGAGGCGCCCGCCGAACCGCTGCTGGAAGGCGACTTGAAAGAGCGGGAGCGCGAGTTGATCGTCGCCGCGTTGTCCGCGGTCGATGGCAATCGCAAGGAAGCCGCACAGCGGCTGGGTATCAGCCCGCGCACCTTGCGCTACAAGCTGGCGCGCTTCCGCGAACTGGGGTTGGCTGTACCCCACGCACAGTAGGAGAGGACACACCATGAGCGAAATGGCAATCAACCAGGTACTGGCGCAAATGCGCAGCATGGCGGCCGAGGCGGGCGGCGAGTCGGCCGCTGCGGCGGGCGGCGCCGACTTTTCGAGCTTCATGAAACAATCCATCGACGATGTGAATCAGGCCATGCAGACCTCGCGAGCGATGGCCACGGCCTTCGAGGAAGGCCAGCCGGGTGTGTCGCTGGCCGAGTTGATGGTGACGGCGCAGAAGGCCAGCCTGGAGTTCCAGGCGCTGAGTGAAGTGCGCAACAAACTGCTCACCGCATACCGCGAAGTGATGAGCATGCAGGTCTGATGCCTGCTGGTTTATCATAGCCCCTTCAGGAGTGAGTTGATTCATGGCAGAGAACAGCGGCGGACTTGTCGCCCGCTTCAACGGTTACAGTCGCCAGCCGGTATCCCGGCAGATTGCGCTGCTCGTCGGCCTCGCCGCATCCATCGCCCTGGGCATCGGCCTGGTGCAGTGGATGCTGGTGCCGAACTACAAGCCGTTGTTCGGCAGCATGGCGGCCGAGGACACCACGGCGGCGATGAGCACCCTGGACGCCAATGGCATCGATTACCGGCTGGACGACCGCACAGGCATGGTGACTGTAGCCGCCGACGAAGTGCATCGCGCGCGGTTACTGCTGGCGACCGAGGGCTTTCCGCGCTCGGGCGACATCGGTTTCGACAGCATCTACCAGGAGCAGGAAATCGGCGTCAGCAGTTTCATGGAACAGGCGCGCTATCACCGCTCGCTGGAGCAGGAGCTGGCGCGGACCATCAGTGCCCTGGACGGCGTGCGCGGTGCGCGTGTGCACCTGGCCATGGCCAAGCAGAGCGCTTTCCTGCGCCAGCGCCAGGAGCCGGCCGCCTCGGTGGTGTTGCACCTGTACGGTGGGCGGGTGCTCTCCGAGCGCCAGCTTGCGGGTATCGTGCATCTGGTGTCCGCCAGCGTTCCCAACCTGAAGCCGGAGACCGTCTCGGTGGTCGACCAGCAGGGCCGCCTGCTGTCCTCCCAGGGTAATCCGGACGATTTCGGCTACAGCAAGGAACAGTTCCAGATGGCGCAGCAGCTGGAGCAGCGCTACAGCCAGCGGATTGTCGATATTCTGGAGCCCATCCTCGGGCCGGGCCGTGTTCACGCCCAGGTGTCCGCCGACATCGACTTCACCCGCATCGAGCGCACCAGCGAGGTGTATGCCCCGGACACGGTGTTGCGCAGTGAGCAGACCTCGGAGGAGATGACCACCCGATTGCTGGAGGGCGGCGTGCCCGGCACCCTGGCCAATCAGCCGCCGGAAGATCCGGATGTACTGGCCCAGCCGCCGGAGGCGGCGGCGGTGCCGAACACGGCGCCCACCCGCTCCACCCGTCGCGAAACACGCAACTACGAAATGGACAAAACCATCAGCCACATTCGTGAGACACCGGGCACCCTGCGCAAGCTGTCGATCGCGCTGGTGCTGGACCACGTGGAAACCACCGCCGAGGATGGCTCGGTCGCGCGCGCCCCGCTGGCGCCGGAACGGGTTGAGGAGATCACGCGTCTGGCACGCGAGGCCGTGGGTTTCAGCGAAGAGCGCGGCGACACCGTGAGTGTGATCAACGCCTCCTTCGTCGAGCCGCCGGCCCTGGAGGCACCGCCAGAGCCGTCGATTCTCGAGCAGGACTGGTTGTGGCGGCTGTTGAAGGGGCTGGGCGTGGCGGCGGGCCTCGGGGCCTTGCTGCTCTTCGTGGTGCGTCCGCTGATGCAGTTTTCCGTCGCGCCGGTGCCGGCGGCTATCGGCCCGGGGCAGCGCGCCCTGGGCAACGACGGCTACGGTGAGGCAGGCTATGCCCAGGGCGGCGCTGCGGGTGAACTGATGAGCGACGACCAGGTGACCCTGGCGGGTAACCGGCGCGGGCTGCCGGGCAACACGGGTTACCAGCAGCAATTGCAGATGGCGCGCAGTGTGGCAGAGGGCGAGCCGCAGCGGGCGGCGCACGTGATGAAGCAGTGGGTGGCGGGCGATGGCTGATGCCGCAGGGGCCGGTTTGAGCGGCGCGCAGCGCGCCGCCGTATTTTTGCTGGGGGTTGGTGAGGAGTCTGCCACCGCCATCATGCGGCATATGGAACCGCGCGAAGTGCAGCGGATCGGCGAGGCCATGGCCTCCCTCTCGTCCATCTCCAATGAACAGGTGGAGGCGGTACTCGCGGCGTTTCACGAAGATGCCAGCGCGCTGAACCCGCTGGGCCTCGGCGCCCCCGAGTTCACCCGTCGGGTGTTGACCAATGCATTGGGCGAGAGCAAGGCGCGTTCCATGCTGGCCAAGGTGATGCCCGGCAAGCAGCAGACCTCCGGCATCGAGGCCCTGAAGTGGATGGACCCGGGTGCCGTGGCCGAGCTGCTGGAGGACGAACACCCGCAAATCATCGCTATCGTGCTGGCCTCGCTGGATGAAGAACAGTCGGCCCAGGTGCTGGTGAACATTCCCGAGCCGGTGCGCAGTGAGGCACTGCTGCGCGTGGCCCGCCTGCAGGTCATCGACCCGGCGGCGATGGAAGAGCTGGACAAGGTGCTGGAAAAGCAGCTGGGCAAGGTGCGCAAGACCCCACCGCGCTCGGTCAACGGCATGACCAGTGCTGCGGCCATCCTGAACAACGTCAAGGCTGACGTCGAGTCGGAACTGCTCGGCGCGCTCAAGGAGGCCGACGCGGAACTCGGTGAAAAAGTCGGTGAGCTGATGTTCGTGTTCGACAACCTGATGGAACTCGACGACCGCGGCATGCAGCGCCTGATTCGCGAAATCGCGGTCGACAGCCTGGTGATTGCGCTGAAAGGCGTGGACGACCGCCTGCAGGACAAGTTTTTCAACAACATGTCCTCCCGCGCCGCCGATATGCTGCGCGAAGACCTCGAGGCCAAGGGCCCGGTGAAGCTGTCCGAAGTGGAGGCGGCGCAGAAGGAAATTCTTGCGGTAGCGGCTCGCCTGTCGGACGAAGGCGAAATCACGCTGGGCAAAGGGGGCGATGATTTTGTCTGACCCCGGTCGTCCGCGCAGCTGGCAGCCACCGCCACTCCAGGATGCGGCCCCCGCGGCCGCGGTACCGGATACCGCGGCCATCGCCGAGCGCGCGCGTGCTGAAGGCTATGCTGCCGGGCACGCCGAGGGGCTTGCGGCAGGGCGCGCCAGGGCCGCGGCCACGGCAGCCGAACTGGCTGCCCTGCTGGGCAACATGGCCGCGCCGTTTCGCCAGCAGGAGGCCGATCTGCTGCGTGAGCTCTCCGAACTTGTCGTGCGCGTGGCAACCGCCGTGGTGCGACGTGAACTGGAGACCTCGCCGGGCGCCATTCAGGACGTGCTGGCGGAGGCACTGGAGATTCTGGAGGCGGTCGAGGGGCCGGTAGATGTGCACCTGCATCCGGCCGATGCCGCCCTGGTGCGGGAGTGGCTGGCGAACGAACTGCCGAAGCTGGCGGTCACCCTGCACACCGACGCCACGCTGCTGCGTGGAGGCTGTCGTGTGGCCACCGCCGAGAGCTATGTGGATGCTTCTACCGAGCGGCGGCTAGAGGAAGTGTTGCGGGCGCTGCGCGAGAGCCGCGGTGCCGTGGGTGGAGCAACAGAGACATGAGCGCAGTGGCGGATCTGGAGGCCGAGCGGGTGAGCCGCCTGCAGCGCCAGATCGCCGGCCTGGGCGCCCGCGTGAGTGCGGTAACGCCCATTCGCGAGGGTCGCCTGGTGCGTATGGTCGGCACGCGGCTGGAAGTGGCCGGGTGCACCGGTGCGGTGGGCAGCCGCTGCAGTATTCAGGCGGAAGAACAGCGCAGCGTGGAAGCCGAGGTGGTGGGCTTTTCCGAGGGTCGGCTGATTCTCATGCCGGAGGGCAGCCTGCACGGGGTGATGCTCGGTGCGCGCGTGCGCCCGCTGGGCTTCAGTCACCGGGTTGGCGTCGACGAGCACCTGTTGGGCCGTGTTATCAACGGCGCTGGCCATCTCCTGGACGGTGGCCCCACGGTGATGTTCCGCGACTACGCGCCCCTGCGCGGCGGTGCCATCAATCCGCTGGCACGCGGCTCCGTGCGCGAACCGCTGGATGTTGGCGTGCAGGCGATCAACGCGCTGGCGACCATTGGCCGCGGGCAACGCCTGGGCCTGTTTGCCGGCAGCGGGGTGGGCAAGAGCACGCTGCTGGGCATGATGACCCGGCACACGGCCGCGGATGTCATCGTGGTCGGGCTGGTGGGCGAGCGCGGGCGCGAGGTACGGGAATTCGTGGATGAAATCCTCGGGCCTGAGGGGCTGCGGCGTGCGGTGGTGGTGGCAACGCCGGCGGATGACCCGCCCCTGATGCGGGTGCACGGCGCCTGGCGCGCCACCGCCATCGCGGAGCACTTCCGCCGGCAGGGCAAGAATGTTCTGCTGTTGCTGGATTCGCTGACCCGCTTTGCCCAGGCACAGCGTGAAATCGGCCTGGCCGCCGGCGAGCCGCCGGTCGCCAAGGGCTATCCGCCCTCGGTGTTTTCGCTGCTGCCGGCGCTGGTGGAGCGCGCGGGCAATACCGAGGAGGGCTCCATCACTGCCATCTACACGGTATTGGTCGAGGGGGATGACCTGGCAGACCCGATCGCCGATTCGGCACGCGCCATTCTCGACGGCCACATTGTGCTGTCGCGGCAGCTGGCGGACTCCGGCATGTTCCCGGCCTTCGATATCGAAGCCTCCATCAGCCGCTCAATGGTCAATGTGGTGGACCCGGCACAGCTACAGTTGGCACGGCAGCTCAAGGAGTTGTATTCTGTGTGGCGGGAGAATCGAGACCTGATAACCATCGGTGCCTACGAACGCGGCACCGACCCGGCCATCGACCGGGCCCTGGGCGCGATAGGCCCGTTGCGTGCGCTGATCAGCCAACCCTGGAATGAGAAACGGGATATGCAGCACAGCCTTAACGCACTGCTCGACACCGCCCGGGCCGCAGGCCTCGGAGGCCAGTCATGACCGCTCCGGATAAACTCGACAAGGTCGTCACCGTGGCTCGCGCCGACCAGGCCGGCGCGGCGCGCAACCTGCAGGAACAGCAGGCGCACCACAGTCGCAACAACGACCAGCTCAATCAGCTGAGGCGCTTCGCCGACGAATACGAACAGCAGCTGCGCGAGATGTCGGCGTCGGGTATGGCCGCGGCGCAACTGCAGGATTATCGTCAGTTCCTGTCCAACTTAAACGACGCCATTCGCCTGCAGCTCAGCACCGTCGCGGAGAGCACCGAGAAGCTGCAGCAGCAGCGCCAGGACTGGATGCAGAAATCGCTGCAGACCTCCACCCTCGAGGACTTTGTCGCGCGCCGGCGCATTCTCGCCCAGGAACATGCTGAGCGCGTGGAACAGCGCGCCGTGGACGAGCGGTTCAACGCCGGGTTTGTGCCACCCGGTCAGGAGCCCCCCGGCTCTGGCACGTAATTTGCTGAATCTCCTGTAACACGGGAGACCCTACATGATCACGGTACTGCAAAGCCTGCCTGTTGCCAGCTCGGACGCCGCCGCTGCGCCCGGTAATACAGCTCAGGATGGCGCTGAAAACGGATTTTCGCAGATGTTCGCAGCCGCTCGCGCGGCCTCAGCGGACAAGCCTGCCGCCGACGCCAGGGGCGGCAATGCCGCGCCCTCCCGCGGCAGCACTTTGCCGCCTGACGCCGCAGAGGCAGCTCTTGCCCCCCCGCCGGTCGGCACCGCGGGCGCTGCGGCGGAGCCGCCCACCGCTGCCTGGCAGTCCTTTACGCTTTCCCTGCAGGCACTCGCGGAGCCCGGTCTGGAGGGCGCCGGCCAGGCATCGGCTGCCACGAGTGACCTGGTTGCGGCGGGCGCCGGTGACGCGGCACTGCCGGGAGACGCGACGCCATCACCGGCGAACCCGGCCCTTCCCCTGCCTGTCGCCACCGCTGAAGCGGCGCTGCGCGGCGATTTACCGGGAGCATTGGAGGGCAGCGTCCGCGCCAATGTCACCACCGGGGCAGCAACGCCTTTGGGCTCGTCAGTACCGGCGGCACCTGAGGCTGCCGCTGACCTGTTGCCGGGAGCGGGCACACGCGAGGCCAACAGCCGGGCGGAGAGGGTGGTTGCGCCCGCAGCAACCGCCACAGCGGCGGAGGAGTCCGGCATGCTGGCGGCGGCTGAGCGTGCACGCGGCGAGGAGGCGGCAGTGCTGCAGGGCCTGCGCCAGCGCGCCGTGGAAGGCGCTGTTGATGCCCCGCGTCTGGCCTCCGCGTCCGGCAATGTGGACGCTGCTGCGCTCAACACACCGGTAACGGCCGCGGCACAGGGTGCCGCTGCGCAGGCCGACGCCCAGGCCCCTGCCGCTCCGCGCACGCCCGCCCAGCTGGCAATGACACACACGCCCCAGGATCCGGAGTTCACCGGCGAACTGGCCAACCGCTTGCAGGTGTTCGCCCGCAATGGTGGCCACGAGGCGACGCTGCAGCTGCACCCCGCGGACCTGGGTCGCCTGCAGGTGTCTATCACCACTGAGGGCGACCAGGCGCGTGTGCTGTTCGTGGCGGATTCCGCCGCAGCCCGGGATGCCATTGAACAGTCCCTGCCGCGCTTGCGTGAAATGCTCGCCCAGAGCGGCCTGCAGCTGGCCCACAGTGACGTGTCCAGCCAGTCGCAGGGCAGTGGCGACAGCCAGCGTGACGCCGTCGGCGGGTCGCGCCAGGCAGCAGCTGACGACAGCGGCGACGGGTTTCTCTCCGGCGCCGCGGAATCCGCGTCCCAGCCCGCCGCTGCCGGCGCGCGCCTGGTCGACTACTACATTTAACTTCCCGCCTTTTTCAGTCTAGTATGCCCGCAGGCTGCCCCCGGGCAGCCACGCGGGCGCGGGGTGTCAAAATACTGGCACTCGCCGCACACTCTGCGCCTTAACTGTTTGTAATCATTAGAAATAATTTTTCTGGTATAGCTCTTGCTTCAGGGGATGTTGCTGACCTATGGCGGCATTCGGCAGGGCTGCCGGTCAGTTGCGAGGAGCAAGCATGGCTGCAAAAGAAGATCTCAATCTCGGCAAGGGTAATGGCGCGGGTGATGCCGACAAGGCGTCAGGCGGCGGCAAGGGTAAATTGATTGCCATCATTGCGGTGGTGGTCGTGCTGCTGGGTGGCGGGGGGGCTGCGGCCTTCCTGTTGCTGGGCAACAATGACGACGCGGCGACTGAGGTGGCGGGGGCAGAGCCCGCAGCGCCCAAGGTCGAGGAGCGTGAGGCGGCGTACATGCCGCTGGAGAAGTTCCTGGTCAATTTCGACCACAAGGGCGGTATGCGCTATATCCAGACCGATATCCAGTTGATGGCCTACGAGCCCGCAGCCCTGGAAAACGCCCAGCGCAACATGCCCGCGGTGCGCAACCGGCTGATCATGCTGCTCAGCGACCAGGATTTTGATGCGCTGCGCACGGTGGAGGGCAAGGAGACGCTGCGCCAGGATGTGCTGAAGGCCGTCAATGAGGTGCTCAAGCTGTCCGGGCAGGATGCCGTGCAGGACGTCTACTTCACATCCTTCGTGTTGCAATAGGTCCGGTATGGCTGGCAGCGATCTGCTCTCCGAAGGCGAACTCGATGCTCTGACCGGCGGCAATACCGCTGACAGTGGCGGCTATCGCGCCTTCGACTTCACCGCTCGCGAGCAATCGCTGCTCAACCAGCTGACGCTGTTGCCCCCCCTGCAGGAGAGGCAGGCTGAACAGCTTGCACAGGGCCTGGAGGATGTGTTCGGCAGTGAGTTCGAGGTGGCGGCCGCGGGCTTGCGGGTGCTCTCCTGCGAGGAGCTTCTGGCATCGCTGGCGGAAAGCGTGGCGGTGTCCACGCTGGAGCTGGCACCGCTGGCCGGCCACGGTCATGTGGTGTGTCCGGCACCGCTGCTGTCCCAACTGGTCAACGATTATTTCGGCGGGGTGCGCGGCGGCAGCGTCGCCAACCTGCCGCGCACAGCCCTGACGCCCAGCGAGCTGCGGCTGGCCGAGCGTGTCGCAGAACAGGTGACAGGGTCGCTGGTCGCCGCCTGGGCCGACAAACTGCCGCTGGAGCCGGGCGAAGCGCATACCGCGCCCCATGTGGATGCCATCGCCTCGCTGCCCTCCGGCGACAAGCTGGTGCAGATGGTGTTTGCCGTCACCCTCAACGCGTTGACGACAGACGTCGCCCTGCTCTTGCCCTTCGCGGCACTCGAGCCCTGGAAACAGCGCTTTAGCGCACCGCGCAAAGCCGCGGCGGAGGACGCCGGGCAGGGCTGGGGCCCGCACCTGCGTCGGGAACTGCCCGCGGTGAAGGTGGATGTTGCGGTGATGCTTGCCAGCCGCGAACTCACCCTGGGTGAAGTCCTCGGTTTGCGGGTCGGTTCGGTCATCGATATTGCAGTGCCCGACGAGGTGGATCTCTGCGTGGAAGGTGTGCGTCTGGCCAGCGGCCGCTACGGCGCCTACGAGGGGCACAAGGCGATCAAGATCACGGGATTTGCCGGCACCGATGCGCCGGCGGGTAAAAGCACAGGATGAGATCATGAGTGAACAGGACGAACAGGGCGCCGGCGAAGCCGCTGGCGAGACGCTGCAGCAGCTGTCGCCCGGCACTGCCGGCGGAGCCGGCGGCGGTGAGATCAATTTCGACCTGCTGCTGGACGTGCCGGTGACCCTGTCGGTGGAGATAGGGCGCACACGGATGTCCATCAAGGATCTGCTGGCGCTGAACCAGGGTGCCCTGGTGGAGCTGGACCGTGAGGTCAATGCGCCCCTCGACCTGATGGTCAACGGCACGCTGATTGCCCGCGGCGAAGTGGTGGAACTCGAGGGGCGTTTCGGTCTGCGCTTGATCGATGTGGTCAGCCCCTCTGAACGTCTGAAGAAAGTCCGGTGAACAGCCCGCAATTGTTCAGCGCCGGTTATCTGGTGCAGGTACTTGGCTCCCTGCTCCTGGTGTGCTGCTGCATTCTCGGCATGCTCTACCTGATGCGCCGCTTCAGTCGCGGCGGCAGCGGCAACAATGCCCGGCTGGCGGTGCTGGCCAGCGCCAGCGTCGGTAGCCGGGAGCGCGTGGTGCTGCTGCGTGCGGGGGACGAGCAGATCCTGCTCGGTGTGGCGCCGGGCAGCGTGCGGACACTGCACGTCTTTGCCGAGCCGGTGGTGCCCGACGTGGCGAACGCGCCGCAGCGCACGGATTTCGCCGCCATCCTGCAGAGTGTCAATCCGCTGGGAACGCGCAAATGACGCGGGCGCGACTGCATCTTCTGTGGGCAGCCGCTGCCGTGCTGCTCGGTCTGCTGGTGATGCCCGGGCTGGCGCAGGCGCAGGCCACGATTCCACTGGTGTCGGTCACTCCCACCTCGGGGGGCGGCAGCAACTATTCCATGAACATCCAGATTCTGCTGCTGATGACGGTGCTCACACTGCTGCCCGCAGCCCTGATCACCATGACCTCGTTCACGCGAATCCTGATTGTGCTCGCGATCCTGCGCCAGGCGATGGGTACCGCGCAGACACCGTCGAACCAGATCATTCTCGGGCTGGCGCTGTTTCTCAGCCTGTTCATCATGGCGCCGGTGTTCGACGTGGCCTACCAGAACGCCCTGTTGCCCTACATGAACGAAACCATCGATTTCGACCAGGCACTGGCGGCGGCGCGCGACCCGTTTCGCGAATTCATGTTCGGCCAGACCCGGGAGAACGATCTGTTGCTGTTCGCCGAACTCGGTGGCTACGGACCGTTCCAGACGCCGGAAGAGGTGCCGATGGTGGTGCTGTTGCCGTCCTTCCTCACCAGCGAGTTGAAAACCGCGTTCCAGATCGGCTTTCTGCTGTTCGTGCCGTTCCTGATCATCGACCTCGTGGTTGCCTCCGTGTTGATGTCCATGGGCATGATGATGTTGTCGCCGATGCTGGTGTCACTGCCTTTCAAACTCATGTTGTTCGTGCTGATTGACGGCTGGACGCTGGTGGCGTCGACGCTGGTCAACAGTTTCGTGGTGTAGCTGCCCATGACGCCGGAAACCGTACTGGATGTGGGGATGGACGCACTGTGGCTGGCGGTGCTGCTGGCGGCGCCGCTGCTGTTGTCCGCCCTCGCCGTGGGCCTGTTGATCGGTATCTTCCAGGCGGCCACGCAAATTCAGGAAATGACCCTGAGCTTCATCCCCAAGCTGATCGCACTGGTGGTGGCGCTGTTCGTCGCCGGGCCCTGGATGCTGCAGGTGGCCATCACCTTCACCCAGCGCCTGTACACGGAAATCCCGGGAATGCTCGGATGAGCGGCCTGCCACTCGACATCGATCAGGTACTGGCGGCGATGCAGCTGTACTACTGGCCGTTCCTGCGCGTCTCAGCGCTGATGCTGGTGGCGCCGGTGTTCAGTGCCGCCAACATCACCGTGCGGGTGCGCGTATTGCTGGCGGTGTTGATTGCAGCGCTGGTGGCGCCGCTGATGCCCGCGGCGCCGGTCGCCAACCCGCTCAGTGGCGAGGGGCTGTTGCTCGCCGCACGGGAAGTGGCCATCGGTGCCGCGATGGGCTTCGTCATGCAGATGGTATTTGCCGCGGTGGTGGTGGCCGGCGAGACGCTGGCCATGAGCATGGGCCTGGGTTTTGCCATGTCGATAGACCCGCAGAACGGGGTGCAGGTCCCGGTGGTCAGCCAGCTGAACGTCATTCTCTCCACGCTGCTGTTCCTGGCCATCGATGGTCATCTGCTGCTGCTGGCCGCGCTGGGCGACAGCCTGGTGCTGTTGCCACCCGGCCAGCCGGGCTTTGATCCCGGCACTTTCGCCAACCTGGCAGGGCTGGGCGGCGGCATTTTCGCCAGTGCGCTGGTGCTCGCCCTGCCGGCGCTGACCGCCGTGCTGATGACCAATATTGCCCTCGGCGTCATCACCCGGGCGGCACCGCAGCTGAACATCTTTGCCGTGGGTTTCCCGGTGACCATTCTGGTGGGCTTTGTGTTCCTGTTGCTGGGAATGCCCGCTTTTCTGTCCGCAATGCGGCGCTTCCTGGAAGCCGGCATTGACCAGGCACTGATGGTGTTCTGATGGCAGACGAGCAGCAGTCCGGGCAGGAACGCACCGAAGAACCCACCGAGCGACGCAAACAGGAAGCGCGGCGCAAGGGACAGGTGCCGCGGTCCAAGGAACTCAACACCACCATCACCCTGCTGGCCGCTGCGGCGAGCCTGCTGACCCTCGGCCCGGCCATGGTGGAGGGCATGTTGCAGTTGGCGACCGAGGCGTTTTCCGCCGACCGGGAGCTGACCTTCAACGCCGTGCATCTGCCCGTGCACTTCATGCACATGATGTCCACCGCGTTGCTGCTGCTGGCGCCCTTCCTGCTGGTGTCGCTGGTGGCGGCGTTTGCCGGGCCATTGCTGATGGGGGGCTGGGCGTTTTCCGCCGAGTCCATGAGCTTCAGCTTCGACAAGATCAACCCGGTCAAGGGCCTGGCGCGCGTCTTCTCCCTGAAGGGCCTGCTGGAACTGGCCAAGGCCCTGCTCAAGTTCCTGTTGATCCTTGCCGTGACCTTCGCCCTGTTCGGCCTGCTGCAGCGCGATATCCTGCAGCTGAGCAGCCTGGCTCCGGGCGCCGCCAGCCAGTCCACCGCGGCGCTGCTGGCCTGGAGCCTGCTGCTGCTCAGCGCCTCCATGGCCCTGATCGCCCTGTTCGACGTGCCGTTCGAGCTGTGGGATTTCCATCGCAAACTGCGCATGACCCGCCAGGAAGTGCGCGACGAAATGAAGGAGACCGACGGCCGGCCGGAAATCAAGCAGCGCATTCGCAGCCTGCAGCGGGAAGTGGCCCAGCGGCGCATGATGAGCGACATCCCCACCGCCGACGTGGTGATCACCAACCCCACGCACTACGCGGTGGCGATCGCCTACAGTGCCGAGGGCACTGGCGCGCCGCGGGTGGTGGCCAAGGGCCGCGACCTGATTGCCCTGCAGATCCGCAGCGTGGCGGGCGCGCACCAGGTGCCGCTGTTCGAAGCGCCGCTGCTCGCCCGGGCCCTGTACGCCTCCACCGAGATCGGCGCGGAAATTCCGCGCGGCCTGTACCTCGCGGTAGCGCGGGTGCTGGCGTACCTGTTCCAGCTGCGCCGGGCAGGGCCGACCGACTATGTAC
Organism: uncultured Haliea sp.; assembly: GCF_963973825.1. Lineage (NCBI taxonomy): Bacteria > Pseudomonadati > Pseudomonadota > Gammaproteobacteria > Cellvibrionales > Halieaceae > Haliea > uncultured Haliea sp. The sequence continues at coordinate 91,064 of NZ_CAXBAE010000005.1, read as the reverse complement.
CGCGTCCCACCGCGCTGGAGATTCCGCCCGAGTACGAAGACCTGATGGATGAGGATGCCGCGGATGGCGACTGAGAACCCGGCGGCGGTGGCAGCGGGCGCGCCAGGCTTGTCCTGGCAGGCATTACTGACCGGTGCCGGCACGCCGATCGTGCTGATGCTGATGCTGGTGATGATTGTATTGCCACTGCCTCCGCTGGTACTCGACCTGCTGTTCACCTTCAATATCGCGCTGGCGATCATTGTCCTCATGGCCGCGGTGTACTCCTCCCGGCCGCTGGATTTTGCCGCGTTTCCGACGGTGCTGCTGATTGCCACGCTGCTGCGCCTGGGCCTGAATGTGGCCTCGACCCGGGTGGTCCTGCTGGAAGGCCACACTGGCACCGCGGCAGCCGGTCGGGTGATCGAGGCCTTCGGCGAATTCGTGGTGGGTGGCAGCTATGCCGTCGGCCTGGTGTTGTTCACCATCCTTGTGGTGATCAACTTCGTGGTGGTTACCAAGGGTGCCGGGCGCATTTCCGAAGTGACCGCGCGCTTCACCCTGGACGCCATGCCGGGCAAACAGATGGCGATCGACGCCGACCTGAACGCAGGCCTGATCAGCCAGGATGATGCCCTGCGCCGGCGCGAGGAAGTGTCGCGGGAGGCGGATTTCTACGGGGCCATGGACGGTGCCAGCAAGTTCGTCCGCGGCGACGCCATCGCCGGCATTCTCATTCTGCTGATCAACGTGCTCGGCGGTATCGCCATCGGCATGCTGCAACACGACCTCAGCGCCACGGACGCGGCGCAGAATTACACCCTGCTCACCATCGGTGACGGCCTGGTCGCGCAGATTCCCTCCATGCTGCTGTCCACCGCCGCGGCCATTATCGTGACCCGCGTCTCCAGCGCCCAGGACATGGGTGCGGAGGTGACACTGCAGCTCACCAGCAACCCGCGCATCCTGTTTGTCGCCGCGGGCATCATCGGCCTGATCGGGTTTGTGCCCGGCATGCCGGGTGTGGTGTTCGTACCCATCGCCTTGCTGCTTGGGGTCATGGGCTACCTGCGCTGGCAGTCGCAGCAGGTCGGTGAAGCCGAGCCAGAGCCCGTGCGCCCCGAGCGCACACCGGAGAATACCGAGCTGAGCTGGGACGATGTTGCCGAAGTGGATGAAATCGGCCTGGAGGTCGGCTACCGCCTGATCTCGCTGGTCGACCGCAACCAGGGCGGTGACCTGCTGAGCCGCATCAAGGGCGTGCGCAAGAAACTGTCGCAGGAGCTGGGTTTTCTGGTGCACTCGGTGCACATCCGCGACAACCTCGACCTCTCGCCCAACGCCTACCGCATCAGCCTGCACGACGTGGTGGTGGGGGAGGGCGAGGTCTTCCCCGGTCGCGAACTGGCGATCAACCCGGGGCAGACCTTCGGTGAACTCGAAGGGGTGGCCACGCGCGACCCGACCTTCGGTCTCGACGCGGTCTGGATTGACCCCGGCCAGCGTGGCGACGCCCAGACCAAGGGTTACACGGTGGTGGACAGCAGCACCGTGATCGCCACCCACCTGAGTCAGCTGCTGAAAAACCACGCGCGCGAGCTGATCGGGCAGGACGGTGTGCAGCAACTGCTGGACAAGCTGGCCCGCTCGTCCCCGAAACTGGTGGAGAACCTGGTGCCCAGCGCCATGTCGCTGGGCGAAGTGACCCGGGTGCTGCAGAACCTGCTGGAGGAGGGTATTCCCGTGCGCGACATGCGTACCATCGCCGAAGCATTGGCGGATCAGGCGGGCAAGGGTCAGGATTCTGACGCTTTGACGGCCAAGGTGCGTATCGCCCTCGGGCCCTCCATCTTCCAGAACATCAATGGTACCGGGGACGAGATGTCCGTGATGGCGCTTGACTCCAAACTGGAACAGATCTTGCTGGGCTCTATCCAGCAGGGTGCGGGCGGTCTCGAGCCATCTCTGCTGGACAGCGTCATTCGCCAGGTGCTCGCGGCCTCGGCAAAGCTGGAAGCCGAGGGCAAGAACCCGGTGCTGCTGGTGGCGGGCAATATCCGGCTGTTCCTGTCGCGGCTGCTGCGCGGGCGCATGGCGAATTTCTACATTCTGGCCTACGACGAGATACCGTCGACCAAAACGATCAAGGTGGTTGCCACCATTGGCGGTAGCGCCGGTGCGCTACAGGGAGAGAAACAATGAACATACGCAGATTCAGTGCCCGTGACAGCCGCAGCGCTCTGGCGCTGGTGCGCGAGGAACTCGGTGCCGAGGCCGTGATTCTCAGCAACCGCCGGGTTGCCGACGGTGTCGAGGTCGTTGCAGCCTGCAACCTGGAGGCGGTGGAACAGGCCGCCGCCGAGAGCGAGCGGCCGCCCGCGGCGCCGGCCCCGGTCGAGAACGAGCTGGGCATGGTGCAGTTGCAGAACGAGCTGGCCAACCTACGCTCCCTGCTGGAGGCCGAGTTGCAGCAGCGCAACTGGCGCGACAGTGCCGACAAGGCACCGGTGCGCGCGACCCTGAACCAGCGGCTGGCGCGCATGGGCTTCTCCCGCGCGCTCAGCGAGGGCATTACGGACGCACTGCCCGCCAGCGGCGGCCTAGAGGCGCTCTGGCAGCGCACCCTGGCGGCGCTGGAGTCGCGTCTGCTGACCCTGCCCGACGGGCTGCCCGGTGGCACCCGGGTGGTCGCCTGCGTCGGCACCACCGGTGTCGGCAAAACCTCGACCATCGCCAAACTGGCGGGTCGGGCTGCGCTGACTGACGGGCGCGAGCAGGTGGCGCTGATCACCATGGACCAGTACCGCATTGGCGGCCAGGAACAGCTGGCGACCTTCGCCGAGTTGCTGGATGTGCCCGTGCTCAGCGTCGGCACGGGGCCCGAACTCTACGCGGCACTGCGTGATTTCCGCAATCGCCGCCATATCTTCATCGACACTGCGGGTATGGGCCAGCGCGACCCGCGTCTCCTGAGCCAGATCGCGCTGTTGCGGGCGAGCTCCGTCCCGGTGACGGTGCTGGCCGTGCTGTCGGCGTCCGCCGGTGTGGCCCAGACCCGGGAACTGGTGCATTCTCTTGGAAGGCAGGGCTTGAGCGGTGCTATCATCACCAAGTTGGACGAGGCAGCGGGTCTGGGTGGTACTCTGGACACCCTGATCCGCGCGGCGTTGCCGGTGGCGTATACCAGCAGCGGCCAGCGCGTGCCGGACGACCTGCAACCGGCGAGGGCAGGAGAGCTGATTGCACTCGCCGCGGATTGGCTGCGGCAGCGGCGGCGCGCCGATGCGGTGCCCGCATCAAGGCCTGGTGTAACAGCCATGGCAAGTTGAATGAACAACAGGAAAACCTGACATGGGCGAGCAGGCCCCCACGAATGTTATTGCAGTAACCAGTGGTAAAGGGGGTGTGGGTAAGACCAACGTCTCCGTGAACCTTGCTGTGGCACTCGCCCAGCAGGGCCAGTCAGTCCTGCTGTTTGATGCCGACCTCAGCCTCGCCAACGTCGATATTGCACTGGGCCTGCGCCCGCGCTGGGATATCAGCCACGTATTGTCCGGCGAAAAGACCCTGCAGGATATTCTACTCACCGGTCCCGGCGGCATCACCGTGGTGCCGGCGAGTTCGGGTGTAGCCCGTATGGCCAACCTGACACCGGCCGAACAGGCCGGGCTGGTGCAGGCCTTCAGCGAACTGGAACAACCGGTGGACACGCTGATCGTGGATACCGGCGCCGGTATTGATACCGCCGTCCTCACCTTCACCAGTGCCTGCCAGCGGGTGATTGTCGTGGTCTGTGACGAGCCCACCTCGCTGACCGACGCCTATGCCCTGATCAAGGTGCTGAACCGCGACTGCGGCGTCAAGCGCTTCGATATCCTGGCGAATATGATGGACTCCGAGTTGCAGGGCCGGCAGCTGCTTGCCAAGCTGTGCAACGCCACCGATGCCTACCTGGACGTCAATGTGCGCTGGCTGGGTAGCGTGCCGCGCGATAACTTCCTGCGCAAAGCCGTGCAGGCCCAGCGCGCCGTGGTGCTGGAGTACCCGCGCTCCCCCTCGGCGCGCGCGCTGCAGGACATTGCCCGGCGGATTCAGGCTGAACCGCCGCAACAGTTGGGGGGCGGCATGGCCTTTTTCATCGAGCGCATGCTGGCCGCCCGGGAGAAGACAGGCTGACGCCGGCTTATGGATCGTACAGCGGCTTATCAACACGTAGCGCAGACCGGTGTCGATGGGCTGGTGCGGGAGTATCTGCCGCTGGTCAAGCAGATCGCCCTGCGCCTGGCGGCGCGCCTGCCCGCCAGTGTTGAACTGGACGACCTGATGCAGGCCGGGCTGATCGGCCTGCTACAGGCCCGCGAGCAGCATGACCCGGAGCAGGGGGCCAGTTTTGCCACCTATGCCGGTATACGCATCAAGGGAGCGATGCTCGATGAGTTGCGCGGCAGCGACTGGTTGCCGCGCAGCGTGCAGAGCAACCTCAGCCGCGTCGCCCAGGCGATCAACAGCGTCAGCCTGCGCGAAGGGCGGCCGGCCCGCGAGGCCGAAATTGCGGCGGAACTCTCGCTGTCGCTGGAGGACTACCAGAGCCTGGCCGGCGAGCTGGCCTGTGCCCGCATGTGCCAACTGGATGACGATGTGGCGTCCTCTGCGGGTGACGAGCACGGTGACCCCCTGCGTCAGGTGGGCGAGGCCGGCTTTCACGAAGCGCTGCAACAGGCTGTTGCGCAGCTTCCGGAAAAAGAACAACTGATGATGTCGTTGTACTATGGTGATGGCCTGAACCTGAAGGAAATCGGCCTGGTGCTCGGCGTCTCCGAGTCACGGGTGTCGCAGTTGCACGGGCAGGCGGTTGCCCGCCTGCGCATCACCCTGGAAGCCTGGAAAGAGTGAGGAGCGTCTAGTGGCGGGGAAACCCGGTTCGCCCAGAGTATCGTTCGACATGCTCACCCTCCTCGGGGTGACGCTGGCGGTTGGCGTGATTGTGGTGGGCAACATGCTCGAGGGCGGCGAGGTGGGCGCCCTGATGCAGCTCACGGCATTCATGATTGTCGCCGGGGGTACCCTCGGCGCGGTGATGGTGCAGACCCCGCTGGCGGACTTTGCCCTGGCCCTGCAGCGCCTGCGCTGGATACTGTTTCCGCCGAAGTTCCCGCGGGAGGCCCTGATGGAAGAAGTCCTGGGCTGGAGCCGGACGGCGCGGCGTGACGGCCTGCTGGCACTGGAAAAACTCACCGCCGGTGGCTCCGATGCCTTTGTGAACAAGGGCCTTGGCCTGCTGGTGGATGGTTTCGACCCCGATGTCATACGCGGCGTGCTCGAAGTGCAGGTGGACAATGCCCATGTGCGCGAGGCGCGGGCGGCGCGCGTGTATGAAGCAATGGGGGGCTACTCGCCCACCATCGGTATCCTCGGCGCCGTGCTCGGCCTGATTCACGTTATGCAGAACCTGTCGGATCCTGCGGAACTGGGGTCGGGCATCGCGGTGGCGTTTGTCGCCACCATCTACGGGGTCGGCTTTGCCAACCTGTTTTTCCTGCCTATTGCCAACAAGTTGAAGTCGATCTCGGCGGATCAGCTGCAGTATCAGGAAATGGTGATCGACGGGATCGTGATGATTGCCGACGGCGACAACCCGCGCGCCATTCGCAGCAAGCTCGAAGGATACCTGCAGTAGCCCATGCGTCGACGCCGGCCGCCTGAGATATCCGACAGCCAGGATCGCTGGCTGGTGTCCTATGCGGATTTCATCACCCTGCTGTTCGCCTTCTTCGTGGTGATGTATTCACTGTCCTCGGCCAACGAGGGCAGCTATCGGGTGCTGTCGGACTCCATCGTGACCGCTTTCGGCGCACCGCAGCGCTCGCTGGACCCGATTCAGGTCGGTGAGCTGGTGCGCAGCAGTGTGCCTGCCGAACAGGTGCCGCAGGCGCTGGCGCAAAACACCATCTCCGTGCCACTGCGCGTGCCCTCCGGCACGGACGAAGCGGAGGAGGGGGGCGCGGACCTCAATGCCCTGGCGGGCTCCCTGAGCGACGAGGTCGAGGGCGAGCTGGCGTCGCAGCAGGTACGGGTATCGGTCGATGAGGAATGGGTGGCGCTGGAGATCGACTCAACGCTGCTGTTTCCCAGCGGCAGTGGTGTGCTGCTGGCGCGCGCGGTGCCCGTGCTGAGCCGTATCGCGGGCGTATTGGCCCCGATTCCCAATCGTGTGCGCGTGGAGGGCTACACCGACAATGTTCCCATACGCAACGACCTGTTCCCGTCCAATTGGGAATTGTCTGCGGCCCGCGCCTCTTCAGTGGTGCGTCTGTTCGAAAGCAGCGGCATTGATCCCGCCCGTCTCTCTGCGGTAGCCTTCGGGGAACAGAACCCGGCGGCGAGTAATGACACCGAAGCCGGACGCGCCGAAAACCGGCGTGTTGTGCTGGTGGTGCTGGCGTTGGACGCAGGCATCAACGACGAGCGATCACAGGCCCGCTAAGGCTGGGCGGCTGCCAGTGGGAGAAGTGCCATGGTGGAACCGGTGGACGACCGGGGGTTGACCCCCCTGACGCGAATACGCCCGATCAAGCGCGACGACAAGCCGAGGAAGCAGCCCAGGCCCGCTCCCGAGGATGAAAACAACGCAACCCCCGCGGCAAGCACCACGCCGCGGAAAAAGCGCCTCGGCGGCAATATTGACGAGCGCTGCTGATCAGCGGCTGTCCGCCAGCAGCATCCCCTGTTTCTGTACCACATGGCGAATCAGCTCCTCTTGCTGATCCAGATCCTCATCAAATTCGACCCGTGTCCAATAGCCGCTGCCGCTGGCCACTGTTTCCGGCGATGCCACGACGCGGCCCTGCAGGCGCAGGCTGGACTGTGATGGCAGCAGGCCGATTTCGATGATGACCACCGTGCCAGCCGCCAGGGCTTCGCGGGCCTCGAAGGCAATGCCGCTGCCGCTCAGGCTCACGGTAGTGCGCTGGTAGGAGACAGGGCCAGGGCCACCTTCCGCTGAGGCGGCGAGGGAGCCGAGCACCGAAATCTTGCGGTTGAGCAGGCCAAGCGCGCGGCCCACATCGGGGTCGTGGGTCCACACACGGTTGATGGTGTGATTCAGTTCGCGGTCGATCTCGGCAAGAATGGCCCCGGTGGCCACCTCGAGCTGAACGCCGCGCGACGTATCCTCATCGCTGTTGGTTTCGGCGTGGTAGTGGAGCAGGACATCATCGTTGATACGGTAATACTTTCTGCGTTCGCTGCTGGATGGTGTCATGGTCGGCTTGTCCACATGAGATAGGGGTCTGATTCAGCGCCCGGCGCCTACGCCGAGTATGTCCAGTATTTCCGGGTTGCCTTCAAGGATGTTATCAAGGCCGGTCTCCTCGGCAGTTTCCGCACCCTGTCGAATCACCAGCTCCACGCGCCGGTTCAGCGCCCGGCCGGCGGGGTTGTCGTTGAAGGTGAAGGGGCGGGTATCGGCGTAGCCGACGACGACAATACGCTCGTCGGAGAGTACGCCGTCCTCGAGCAATTCATGGGTCACGGACAGCGCCCGGCTGGCGGACAGATCCCAGTTGGAGCGGAACTGACCACCGCTGATCGGCACATCGTCAGTATGGCCCTCGACGGAAATCTTGCCGGGGATGGTCGCCAGTGCATCCCGCAGACGCTCCATGGTGGGCAGGAAATCCTGGTTCAATACCGCCGAACCCGACGGGAAGGAGCCGTTCTCGCGGATACGGACGACAATGGAGCGCTGGTTGGTCTCGATGTCGACTTTTCCCGTATCCAGCTCTTCCTTGAGTATCTCGCGCAGTTTCTCTGCATCCTGCTCGGTTTCCAGCAGCAGGGATTCAATTTCCTGCTGGACGATTTCGCGCGCCTCTTCGTCGCTCAGCTCGCGCGGCGGTGCATCCGGGTTGCCGACCTCCAGCGAAGGTCGGGTGGTGTCCGCCGTGACCTGCTGGATAGTGTCCACGGGGCTCGGGTCCGGTTTGCCGGGGCTGAACTCCTGGGCGATGATGCTGGTGCCCTTGGGAATGTCCTCCACCTTCACCTGCTGCTGCACGCCGAAGGCATTTTTCATCGACCCGGCGATCTGCTTGTACTTCTGCACATCCATTTCCGAAAAGGACAGCAGCAGCACGAAGAAGCACATGAGCAGCGACATGAGGTCGGCGAAGGTCGCCATCCACATGGGCGCCCCCGGCTTGGACTCTTCCTCTTCCTCGAAGTCGATCATGCCTCAGCGGCTTCCTTGTTGCGCTCCTTGGGCTCCAGGTAGGCTTTCAGCATGGACTCGATGATGCGCGGGTTCTGGCCTTCCTGAATTGCGAGTACGCCGTCGATACACATGGCCTTGATGCGCCCTTCCTGCGCCTTGCGCAAATCCAGCTTGTCGGCGATGGGAATGGCGACCATGTTGGCGAGCACCGCACCGTAGAGCGTGGTGAGCAGGGCGACGGCCATGGCCGGGCCGATGGACTTGGGGTCATCCATGGCGGAGAGCATTTGCACCAGGCCGATAAGCGTTCCGATCATGCCCATCGCGGGTGCCACATCCCCGGTGGCGGAGAACACCTTGGAGCCCCATTTGTGCCGGTCGATAGTCTGCTGCAGATCCTTGCTCATCACCGCGCTGACCACCTCGCGGTTGTTGCCGTCGATCAGCATGCGCACGCCGTCGCGGAGGAATTCGTTGTTGATCTCGGCGTTTTCCAGCGCCAGCATGCCTTCCTTGCGGGCGATGGTCGCCAGCTCAACCACGGTTGCGATGAGGTCTTCCGGCTCGTCCAGCTTGAACATGAACGCGCGGGCCGCCACCTTGAACGCGCCGAAAAACTGCCCCAGGGTGAACTTCATCATGACGACCAGCGCCGTACCACCCAGGACGATCAGAATGGAGGGCACGTTCATGAAGATGATCGGAGAACCGCCGGTAATGATCGCTGCCATTACCACGCCCATGGCGCCCAGCAGTCCGAGCAGTGTAGCCAGATCCATAAAGCTGTATCTCCGAGGTCTTCAGGAGGCGAAGCGCCTAGTCCGTTTGTAACACCAAACTCCCTGTGTAACAGGAGTATACAGACAACCCCACGTGCGCGTCAGCTCTCTCGCGGTGCGAGTCCGCCGGGTTTCATGCTACATTCGGCGTGACTCCCGACCGGTGAAGCGACGACGTGGAAGATATCCAGCTGGCCTTGACCGCCGCCCGCACGGACCAGAAGAACTTCGGCCTCTGGCTGAAGAACTGGCAGGTGGGACAGACGCTGTCGGCGCTGGTCTCCGGGCAGCGGCCCTCCGGCGAGCTGGTGCTGCGGGTGGGAGGGCTGCAAATCACTGCCACCGCCGACATTCCCGTACAGCAGGGTGCGCGTCTGCTGCTGGAGGTGCGCCAGCTGCAGCCCCAGGCGGTACTGCGCATTATCGCGCCGCCCGGCGCTGCGGCGGCGCCGGAGCGGAGTGGCAATGTGCGTCTGCTGGGTGCCGCGGCGCCGGGCCTCGAAACAGTGAACGCCCTGGCACGTGTAGTGGGGCAACTGCAGCCGGCGGAGGGCGCCGTGCGTGCCCTGCCCGCGGAGAGCCTGGCACTGGTGCGGCAGCTGTTGCGTGCTGTTCCCCGCGCTGCCGAGCTGCTGCAGCCTGCGGGCCTGCGCGCAGCGGTGGCCGCTTCAGGCACCTTCAGCGAAGCGCAGTTGCTGCACAGTGCCGGCAAGCCGGCCCCTGCGCCCACCGACCTGAAATCCAGCCTTGCCCGCGTGCTGGCCCATGTGGATGCGCGACTCGAAGGGGTCAACGCCATTCCCACGCGCGCTGCCGATGCAGCCGCGCTACTTGCGCTGCGGCAGGAACTCGAATCCGCGTTGACCGCCATCACCACCAATCAACTGGCGTCCCTGCCGGGGGACACCGCCACTGCGCGCAGCTGGCTGTTCACCCTGCCGTTCCTGTGGCAGGAGGAATACCGACAGCTGCAGCTGCAGCTTGAGCGCGAAGCGCCGCAGCCGGGTGACCCTGACGAGCAGGAACGCTGGCGCCTGCAGCTGAATCTCGAGTTGCCCAGGCTGGGGCAGATTGCTGTGGAGGCGCGGCTGACCCAGGGCCAGCTGGCGGTGGAGGTGATCAGTGACCGGCCGGCTGTGCGGCGCCTGGTGCAGGCAAGCAGCGGGCTCTTGGAATCGGCGCTGGAGAATCGCGGTCTCTCGCTGGCCGGTCTGATCAGTCGCCCGCCCACGGCCGGTTCCACCGCGCCCCCTGTAACGTCCTCGTCATTGGATCTGCGCGCATGAATGATTCGCGCGACCACCTTCCCCCCTCGCGTGCAGCTGCGCTGCGCTACACCGGCATCGGCGCGCCGACGGTGGTGGCGAGTGGCGAGGGCGTGCTGGCCGAGCGCATTCGGGCGCTGGCGGCCGAGCACGATATCCCGCTGTATGAGAACCAGAAGCTGGTGGAACTGCTCTGTCAGATCCCCATAGGTGACGAAATACCCGAAAGTCTTTATATTACGCTTGCTGAGATCCTCGCTTTTATTTACTACCTGGACGTAGCACTGGATGAAAGCGTGTAAAGAAAAAATATCGAACGGATACCTCTATGCAGCGCTCTGAAGCACTCACACGTCTGACACTGCGCCTCGCGCGCATGGCGGAGGGCAACAGTGACACGATCGACGAGGCTCTCGCGCGCATCCGGCGCCTGATTCACGACAACGCGGATGGCCGTGAACTGGCTGCCGCCTCGGATCATCTGGCCAAGGTCGTGATGAGCGTTACCGGGGAGTCGCCGGACAACGGCAGCGCTTTGCCGGCTTCGCATGACCTCTCGGGGCTCTCCTCCATCATCAAGTCCATGCCCCTGCGCACGGAAGATCACCAGCGCATGACGGACCTGGTGCGCAAGATTTCCGGGGAATCCTCCCAGGGCGCGCGGCAGCAAGCGCTGGGCGAATTGCTGTCCTCCGCCACGGAGGCCCTGAAAGAAGTGGCCGCGCGGCAGTCGCGCTCGGAGGGTGGCGTGCGCGGCCTGTTCAAGCGGCGTGCCTCCGACAGCGATGATTACGATCATTTCCTCGAGTTGTTCACCAGCCTCGTACACCGGCTGGTGGATCACATCGATGTCATCAACGGTTCGCAGGTGCGCAGCAAGGCCCTGCGCGACGCGCTACCCAACGTCACGATTGTGGAGCAGGCACAGTCACTGATGCGTGAAGTCACGCGCGAAATGGACAGCATCGACAGTCGAATTCGTCAGGAGCGCCTGCAAACCAGCGACTTTCTGGACACCCTTCGTGAGCGTCTCGGTGGCTTTGAGGAACTGGTGGTCGATGTCACTCGCGGCGGCGAACGTTCAGTGGAACGGTCCGAGTCCCTGCAGAGTCAGGTGGTGGCCGACGTGGGTGTGCTGGGCACGGCCAGCCGCAGCGGTGATATGGAGGCCATGCGCCAGGCGTTCGAGGAGACCCTGAAAAACATCACGCAGCACATGGCGGAGCACGTGGAGGCGGAGCGGCAGCAGCACAAGGAGGCGCAGGAAAAAGTGGATGCCTTGTCCGAGCAGCTGACCCGGCTGGAAACAGAAGCCGAGGTGTTGCGCACGGAAATCCGCAACAAGACCGACCTCGCGATCAAGGACCAGCTCACCGGCGTTTATAACCGCAACGGTTTTGACGAGCGCGCCGCGGAGTTGTTTGCGCGCTGGGAGCGCAGTGGCGCCAAGCTCTCCATCGTCTTTGTCGACTGCAACAAATTCAAGCAGATCAACGACACCTACGGGCACGCCGCAGGGGACCTGGTGCTGGTCAAGGTTGCCGACATTCTGCAATCCCGCGCCCGGGTCACGGACGTGGTGTGCCGTTTTGGCGGAGACGAGTTCGTGATCCTGCTGCCGGATACGGGCGCGGAGGGCGCCGAGACCTACGCAGTCAGCGCCTTCAATGAAGTGCTGGATGCCGGTTTCAATGACAACGGCAAACCACTGGATGTCTCCATTTCCCTGGGTATCACCGCTATCAAGGAGGGTGACACCCTGGAGGTCGCCCTCGCACGGGCCGATGAAGCCATGTACGAAGCAAAAAGCAAGCAGGGCGTTCGGGTAGCGACGAAAGCCTGAAGCCGGGCTAACGCGGCTCTGCCAGAAACACCGGGATTACGCGGGTGGTTTTGGCCTGGTAGTCGTCATAGGGCGGGTACGCCTCCACGCTTGCGGCCCACAGCCGCGTCCGCTCCTCCGGGTCTGTCACTTCCCGCACGCGCATGTCGAAGACCTCGGTCTTGTCGCGTATCTGCACGCTCGGATTGGCCCGCAGGTTCGCCACCCAGGCGGGATCCTGCGGTTGCCCGCCCATGGAGCCGATCAGCACATAGTTCCCGTCCACCTCCACGCGCATCAGGGGGATCTTGCGGATGCCGCCGGTCTTGTGCCCGGTGTGGGTGACCAGGATGCAGGGCATGCCGGTGTCCAGCAGGGTGGTACCCTGGGTGCCGCCGCTGCCCTCGTAGAGCGCTACGTGCTCGCGTACCCAATCCAGTTTTGGGGGGATGTAGTCAGCCATGGGAATATGCCTCAGCGAGTTGGTTGCAATCGTTTTACGATACAGGCAAACGCTGAATCGGTAAAAGGCTTTGCGCCGCCATGTATCACAGGAAGGCAGGCCTGCGAGAAACCGGAGCGAGCGCTGTGATGATCCATCGCTACCGCATCAGCCAAATGGCAACTTGAAGGTCGAAACACGGCGCGTTGAGCGTTCAGCACGTCAGCGGTTAGGCGGTTCCGGAGTCACGAGTAACAAAAAAGCCCCAGAAAGGGGCTTTTTGAGTGGTGCCTGAGAAGGTGTAGGTCAGCTGTTCGACTTTTTGCGCCGTGACCAGCCCAGCCCGACAAGGCCCAGGCCAAACAGTGCCAATGTGGCGGGCGCGGGCACTGGTGCGGCAACGTCTCCCATATCGATGTTTAGCGTCCAACTGCCGAGGCTGCCCGCGTCTCCGCCCGTTCGATCGTTCAGGTTCAGTGTCCAGGTGCCCGCCGCGGATAGGCCGTCAAACACTGAGAAACTGTTCAGCGCAGCGTAGGTCCCGGAGGGAATTGGGTTCCCCGCACCGACGAAGTTCGCAGCGCCGCCATCGGCGAATGTGTAGGTGCCACCTGCGTCGTTACTGGGCCCCAAGGACCCATCTCCGAACAGTGCCACGGTGATGCTGGGGTTTGCGCCGTCGTCAAAAACCAGTGTGGCATCAATGTCGCCAATCCATGTATGGCTGAAGTCGTTAAGGGAGATGGACACATCATTGATGATGCCTGTTTCAGCTACTGAAACAGAGCTGGCGAAAAGACCAACGGTGCCTGAAGGCGGCACGGCCCCGCCGGTGCCGGGGTAGCTCATCGGAGCTGCACTCGTCAGGGATGAGAACGTGGCGCCCACAACGAATGCGGCAGCCAGCGCGTTTTTCTTCAAATGATTCATACTTAACCCCGTTCGTTTCTGATGTTGTCCACACTGCACTGCATTGATCATGCCTACTCTTGTAAGCTATTGAAAAATTGACAAAAAAAAATTTTTGTACCTGCAGGTTCAGCGCGGCTGTAAAGAAAGCTGACACCTTCCTTTGTAACAGCCTAGTCCCGATTGGTATGAATGATTTGCCCCTCCTCGGGTGTTTCCAGCTTCAGGTAGGGTAACCCCGGTTTTACGCTGCCCTGCACCCAACCTTCCAGCAGCAACACTTCCAGCGCTTGTAACGCGTGGTGCACCAGCAGTTGTAAGGGAGCACCCAGGTCGCGCCGCTGCTGGAAGTAGTGGTGCAGGGCTTCGTAGATGGACTGTGCGGTTTTATGCGTTTTCAGTACCTCCACCACCAGTGCGTACATACCGCTGAGCACCAGGGTTTTCTGGCCGCGCGTATAGCTCGCGTCAACAGTGATCCTGCCGTTTTCAAAGAGGGGCGCGTGGCCGCGAGTGGCATTGCGCAGGTTCAGTTTGAAGCGGTTGTACTTGTTCAGCTGCCAGTTTACGGCGCCGCGTGTGAATTTCTGTGTGATCTGCTTCAGCCCTGCCAGGTCCAGGCCGCCAATTCCGGCTTGTCCCGTCGTGTCGTTGGTGAAACCGCCGGTGCCCAGCCACTGGAAGGCCTTTTGGGGATTCATTTGCAAGCCGGCGTCTTTCGCAATTTCTGACGTGTAGGCCTGCAGGTCGGTGAATTGACCGTTGGAGGAATACCAGAAATCCGCAAAGCGAATGTGTTGGCCAATACGTTTCTTCTGCGTGTGTTCATACCACTGTTTCAGCCAGTTGTTCTTGTCTGCATCGCGCAGCAGCTCCGGGATGATATAGGCGAGTTCCCGTGCACCTGTCTGCGCGAGGGTCATTCCGGCCGCGAGAATCGGGTCGGCAAAGCCAACGGACTCCCCCGCAAGAAACCAGTTTTTACCGGCAGATTGCTGCGCCAGGAATGACCAGTCTTTGGTGCCGTACACTTTTTCCTCGCGCCTTGCATTGCGAATCAGGCCGGCAATGCGCGGGTCCTTGGGGAGTGATTCAAGGTAAATGGTCTCCGGCGAGAGGCCGGACTCCTTGTAATAGGCGGCGGGACAGACCAGACCGATGCTGGTGCGCGTGGGGGATAAGGGAATGAACCATATCCACCCGGAGCCGATGCTCATTACCTGCACGCGGGTGCCGCCGGTGCCGATTTCCACAGCCCATTCTGCGTTTTCCCAATAACTCCAGAACGCGACGTTTTTCAGTGAGGTGGGGACATCAACCTGAACACCCAGTGGTCGGCGCAAGGCCGCGGCGCTACCCGAGGCGTCCACATAGTAGCTTGCGGTAACGTTGCGGCCATCGCCCAGGGACAGGGCGGAGATTTCACCCGGCTGCTCAATGACCGGAGTCGCGTGGCACTGATAGTGAACGTCACAGCCGAGTTCTTCCGCGTGATCCAGAAGGATCTTGTCGTAGCGCGCGCGGTCAACCTGAAACGCGGTTTGCTGGCGTTGGCCGACAAATCGGGCCGGACGCGGTTCATCACGAAAATCCTTGATCGGCAAAAACTCGAAATCCCACAGGTCAGGGCTGTTTCCCCAGCGGTAGGTTGCTCCGATCTTGATGGGGAAGTTGGCGGCCTCTACTTTGTCCCAGCAGCCCATCTCAGCGAGGATCTTGCCTATCGGCGGCAGCTGGCTCTCACCGACATGCTCTCTGGGGAATTGTTCGCGCTCAAAGATCGCCACGCTGAGATCCGGGTGATACTTTTTCAGGAGGGATCCCAGTGTGCTTCCGGCAGGGCCTCCGCCGACAATGGCGACATCGTAGTTCATCGAAATAACATCTCCTTCAGGACGTGATGTATCACCGCGGCGCGGCGTCTGCGCGTGGCGTTCACAACTGAGCTTCAAACGCCGCAAACGGTTCAGTGATGACCTGAAGAAACGCCGAATGACTAACGGCGTTACAATACAGCGAATGGATGAAACGGTAAAAGGGGTTCCCTGTCACATGACGCTCTGGAGTGAATGATGAGTGCGCAAGCGGTGGTTTTCGTGGTCGTCGTGGTGGCCCTCATCGCCCACGTGGCCTTGTACCGGTGGGTGAAGTTCAAGATTCAGGAGGGCGTTATTCTGCAGTTCCTGCGCGATGCCGCAGAGGAGGGCGCGCCGGATCATCATCACGCCACAGCGATTGCTGTCCACACTCAACTGTCTGCGGAGCGCGTTGCAGCCGTGTGTGCCAGGAGCAAGGAGATTATCGCTGACCCGGAGGACGGGCAGAGCTGGCGTGCAAGGAACTAGCCCGGTCCGCGCAGGCGTGGTTCATTGGGGTGCAGCCATGCGTCTTCGAGAACGGGTTGCACCCTGAGACCCTCAGGTATCTGCGCGGCGCCGACGACTGCGTCGGCAGACTGGTGCCAGTGATAAATACGCGCCTCCTGGTAGCTCAATGGAATGCCCCTGTTTGATCGAGGGTCCAGGGCTGCCTGAATGGCTTCTGACATGTCGATGTCTTCGCGCAGGACACGGCTGGGCCGTGCTCCGTCATCCTCAGTCCACATGTCGGGGCCGCGGTCGGTGTCGGCCCCCCAGTCCGGTGCCATGGTCCAGGTCTCGACAATGCACTGGTCGATACCATCCGGCCAGAACTGGATAGGGGGTATCACAAACTGGTTCAGCGGCATCACCAGGTTGGGGAACACGCTGTAGGACTGTGTGCAGGTTCTGGCGATGTCTCCCGCTGTCGGAATGTCCGGCCACCTGGACGTCCAGGCCGGCTGTGCGTGCCCCTCGGGAATGGGGGCGACCATTCTGCTGTGGCCGCCGGGGTAGAAGCTGTTTACATTGCGCCTGGCGTCGAGCACCGGGCTCACGGTTTTGCCGTGAATGCTCGGTACATGGTAGACCTCGAGGTTCGCCTCCATGGCGATCTTCCAGTTGCAGCGCACGGAGAAGCGATCACGCCGGGAGAGACGGCAGTTGTCCAGGTCGAACTCGGCCCACTCCTCCACGAGTGCCCCAAGGCTTTCGCGCAGGTTCACCGCCTGA
This sequence comes from uncultured Haliea sp., assembly GCF_963973825.1. NCBI lineage: Bacteria > Pseudomonadati > Pseudomonadota > Gammaproteobacteria > Cellvibrionales > Halieaceae > Haliea > uncultured Haliea sp. The sequence goes on along the minus strand of NZ_CAXBAE010000005.1, from coordinate 74,564 downwards.
GGATCAAAATTGACAAATATCAGCTTCCCTAGCCGCTCGCAGCGCAAGCGCTGCAAGCTCAGTGCCTCGGTATCCAGCGCAGCAAAGTCCCGCGATTCACGCACCGCGAGCAGCTCGCCCTCATGGCTGTAGCTCCAGCCGTGGTAGGGACAGGTGAGGCGCTTCCGTTTGCCCCGTTCGTCCATGGCCACCGGAGCGCCTCGATGACTGCAGCGGTTGATCAGCGCGTGGATATCGCCGTTATCAGCGTGCACCAACACCACAGGTGCACCTGCGATATCCCAACGCTGGAAGCAGCCGGGTTCAGGGATTTCGTCCAGATGCGCAGCCAGTAGCCAGGTTTTTCGAAACAGGATGTCCTGTTCGAGGGCGTGGAAGGCCGCATCGGTGTAGCGAGCCGAGGGCAGGGGGGGCAACCGGGGGAAATCTGCGGGAGGTGCATTCCGCGAGGCCTCGTAGGCCATCAGCTGACGCAATTGCTGCAGGTGTTGTTGAGACACGGTTTGCCCCCTGGTACTGCTGGCCCGAAAAGTGTGCGCCGGGGTCGACCCTTAGCGAAGGTGCTCCACGTGCGCCGGGCCCATTATGCCAGATGCAAGGTAAAGCGCTCGCCCCGAAACTCGATCATATCGCCGCTGTGCATTTTGCGCCGTCGGCGGGTTTCGGTTTCGCCGTTGACGCGCACCTGACCGTCGGCAATCAGCAGTTTTGCCTCGCCCCCCGTCGCCACCAGCCCTTCGAATTTGAGGATCTTGTACAGCTCAACCGGTTCGCGGGTGATATCGATGGTTCTCATGCATTTGCCTGTGGATTGTGCCGTGAAAGAAGGGCTCGCCGCATTGCTCAGGCGGCCCTGGCCTCTGCCCTGGCCCTGTCGGAGAGATACTCATCGTAGGTTCCCTGGAAGTCGATCAGGGACTGGTCCTTGATTTCAACCACGCGAGTCGCGAGTGAGGAGACGAACTGCCGGTCATGGCTGACGAAGATCAGCGTGCCGTCGTAGTTGGCCAACGCCTTGTTCAGCGCCTCGATGGATTCCATGTCCATGTGGTTCGTCGGCTCATCCATGATCAGCACGTTGCTGTCCATCATCATCAGCTTGCCGAACATCAGTCGGTTTTTCTCGCCCCCCGAGCACACGCTGGCCTTTTTGTTCGCATCGTCGGCGGTAAAGAGTAGCCGGCCCAGCATACCGCGTACTGCCAGGTCGTCGTGCCGTGGCATGCGCCACTGGGTCATCCATTCGAAGATGGTGAGGTCTCCCTCAAAATCGGCGCTGCTGTCCTGCGGGCAATAGCCGACGACCGCATTTTCCGACCACTTTACCGCGCCGCTGTTGGCCTGGATCTCCTGCAGCAGGCAGCGCAGGAATGTGGTCTTGCCGGCACCGTTTTCGCCAATCACGGCGAGGCGCGCACCCGCTTCCAGAATCATCTGTCCACCGCTGAATAGCGGCGCGCCGTCAAAGCCGTGTGCGAGCCCTTCCAGCAGCAGGGCCTGCCGATGCAGCTTCTTGTGTTGTTTGAAGGTGATGTAGGGCGACACCCGGCTGGAGGGCTTGATCTCGTCCAGCTTGATTTTCTCCATTTTCTTGGCGCGTGAGCTGGCCTGTTTGGCCTTGGACGCATTCGCCGAGAAGCGATTCACAAAGCTCTGCAGCTCTTCCAGTTCCGCGGATTTTTTCGCGTTACCGGCTTGCAGTTGGTCCTGAATCAGGGTGGAGGCAGCCACAAACGCCTCGTAGTTGCCGGGGTAGATGCGCAAATCGCCGTAATCGATATCCGCCATGTGGGTGCACACCGCGTTCAGGAAGTGGCGGTCGTGGGAAATGATGATCATGGTGCTTTTGCGCTGGTTCAGCACGCCGGCCAGCCAGTTGATGCTGTGGATATCGAGGTTGTTGGTCGGCTCGTCCAGCAACAGGATGTCCGGGTCGGCAAACAGTGCCTGTGCCAGCAATACTCGCAGTTTCCAGCCCGGTGCCACCTGCTTCATCAGCCCGAAATGCAGGGATTCATCAATGCCCGCTTCCAGCAGCAGTTCGCCGGCGCGACTTTCCGCGGTATAGCCGTCCATTTCGGCGAACTGTACCTCCAGCTCCGCCACACGCATGCCGTCCTCCTCGCTCATTTCCGGCAGGGCGTAGATGCGCTCGCGCTCCTGCTTTACCTTCCACAACGCCACATCACCCATGATCACGGCATCGACCACACTGTAGTGCTCTAAGGCGAACTGGTCCTGGTTCAGGATGCCCACCGAGCAGCCGGGCTCGATCGATACGTTGCCCGCGGTGGGGACAAGCGCACCGCTGAGGATCTTCATGAAAGTGGATTTGCCGCAGCCGTTGGCACCGATCAGACCATAGCGGTGGCCGTTACCAAACTTGGCGGAAATGTTTTCAAACAGCGGCTTGGCACCGAACTGCATGGTGATATTCGCGGTGGTAATCAAGAGCGTATTCCTGCGCGCGTGCAAGGGGGAATGGATGTACCAGCGCGGCTATGCGGTGGCGTACAGCGGGCCGGCACTATACGGGCTTGGGGGGCTGCTGTCGAGGTATGGCAAGTTGCCGAGTACGGTCAGGCGTTGGGCCTCCCCGGTGCCGGCAAGGTCAGCAACGATCGAATGCCGCCATCGGCAATGCTCGCATAGTGACGCTCAAGGCAAGCAAGACGTTCCTGCCAGTCGGGATCGTCAGCGCGGTCGATATTGATGCAGCGCAGTAACTCGCGCAGTCGTTGGCCCAGTGGGGCCGTATTGCGGCGTAGCGCAAGCAGCTCGCCTCGTCGCGGATCGTCAAGCTCAATGTCGGTTGCCAATACCAGATAGCACCAGCCGGCCAGCGCCCGTAGCAGCAGGGAGTCACCAGGAAGCGTTTCCAGGGTCTCCACCCAGCGTTGGCGGATTTTCTCGCTGCCATCCATGGCAATTTGCGCACAACGGTGATGCAGCCTGGGGTTCTCGAAGCGGCGCTGGAGTTGTTCGGCGTAGTGGCCCAGGTCAAAGTCTGATGGGACTCGTAGTGCCGGCATCAGGTTTGCAGACATCAACCGCTGCACAAACTGTTTCAGCGCATGCTCCGCCATAAAGTCGGCGACCGTGTCTTTTTCCAGGAGCAGCCCGAGGTAGGCGATTGCGGAGTGGCTGGCATTGAGCAGGCGCAGCTTGGCGGCCTCGAAGGGACGCACGTCGGCGACCAGCTGCGCACCGGCGCACGGCCAGTCAGGTATCTCGGTGGCGAAGCTGTTTTCGATAATCCACTGCGTGAAGGGTTCGGTGACAATCGCAGCCTCATCCCGCAAACCCAGCAGGCGGGCTTGTTCGCTCAAACGGCTGGCGCTGGTGGCGGGTACGATGCGGTCCACCATGGAGCAGGGGAAGGCGACGGACTCATCGAGCCAGGGCAGGATGTGGGGGTGACAGGCTTGCAGATACTGCCGTAGCACTTGGCGCAGCCGAGCGCTGTTCTCGGTAAGATTGTCGCAGCTGACAATGCTGAGGGGTGCGGCGCCATGATTGAAGCGTTGCAGCAGTCCCCGTGCGAGCACGCCGATGGCGCTGCGTGCTGCCCCGGGAGCCTGCATGTCCTGCACGATCTGCGCGTTCGCGAGGTCGAGTGACCAGCCGTCGGCACCCAGGCAGTAACCTTTCTCGGTAATCGTGAGCGTTATGATCCTGATCGACGGCTCGGCCATCCAGGCGTCAACAGCGGCCGCTGCCTGCGGTGCCACCAGCACCTCCAGTACTGAGCCCACCAGACGGGTCTGCTCGCCATCGGCATCCTCACTGTGCACGGTGTACAGGCCGTCCTGAGGATTGAGCTGCTGTGCCACACTGTCGCTGCGCAGGCTCACACCGATGATGCCCCAGTCCCCGCCGCTGCGCTGCAATGCGGTGTCGGTGTAGACAGCCTGGTGTGCACGGTGAAATGCGCCCACGCCGAGATGGAGGATGCCGGGACGCAGCGTGGTCCGGTCGTAGTCGGGCCGCAGCACTGCGTTGGACAGCAGACGGCATGTATCCACAGACAGTCGCTTCACGGCAGTTCCTTATAGCTTGTATGCGGCGCGCGCGAGATTGCAGGTCAGGTCCTGCATCAACTGGTGCGCCTCATCCAGCTGCAAACGATGTTCAGCGACGAGCTGGGCGAGGAACCGGGCATCGATGCGTCGCGCAACGTCGTGTCGGGCCGGAATGGAGAGAAAGGCCCGTGTGTCATCGTTGAAGCCAACCGTATTGTAGAACCCGGCTGTTTCGGTGATTTGCTGCCGGTAGCGCAGCATGCCCTCGGGGCTGTCGTGAAACCACCAGGCCGGTCCGAGCTTCAGCGCGGGATAGTGCCCCGCGAGAGGTGCCAGCTCCCTGGCGTAGGTGGTCTCGTCCAGGGTGAAGAGTATCAGGGTAAAGTCACTGCGGTTGCCAACGCGGTCCAGCAGGGGTTTCAGCTGCCGGACAAACTCCCCGGGCAGCGGAATGTCGGCACCTTTGTCACGCCCGAAGCGCGTGAACAGCTGGGGATTATGGTTCCGATAGACGCCGGGATGCAGCTGCATGACGAGTCCGTCGTCAATGCTCATCAGGGCCATTTCCAGCAGCATTTGGCCGCGAAAGCGCTCGGCGTCCCCTGACGTGAGTTCGCCCTTGAGGGCGGCGCGGTACAGGCGCTCGCAATCAGCGGCTTGCAGATCTTCTGTGTGCGCGCTCGGGTGGCCGTGATCGGTTGACGTGGCACCCATGGATTTGAAGAAAGCACGCCGCTCTCGCAGGGCTCGCAGATAACTGGCGTAGGTGTCACAGTCTTCACCCGACAGCGCGGCCAGCTGCTGTACGTTGCCCGCGAAGCCCTCGTAGTCGGGGTCCACGACCGGATCGGGACGGAATGCGGTGATGACGCGACCCTGCCATGGGTCAGCCTGCAGGGCCTGGTGGGCGATGAGCGGGTCGAGGGGGGATTCCGTGGTGGCGAGTACTTCGATATTGAAACGCTCGAACAGCGCTCGCGGCAGGAACTCCGGCTTGCCCAGTTGGTTACTGATGCTGGCATAGATGCGGCTGCTGCTGTCGACGCCGAGTTGCTCCTCCACACCAAAAACCTCGGCCAGCACATGATCCATCCACAGGCGCGTTGGCGTGCCTCGAAACAGGTGATAGTGCGCCGCAAAAACCTGCCACACCTGCTCGGGGTCGGCACTCGCAAGGCCATCCCCGGCCTCCGCGGAGGACAGCCCCAGGGTTTCCAGGTCGATGCCCTGGCTGTAGAGCATGCGCAGCAAATAGTGGTCGGGTTTTATCAGCAGGTCTGCCGGGTTTGCGAAGGGCATATTCTCTGCAAACCAGCGGGGGTCGGTGTGTCCGTGTGGGCTGATAATCGGCAGGCTGCGGACGGCTTCGTACAGCTCGGTGGCAATGGCACGCTGTGTTGGACAGCTGGCAAAGAGTCGCTGCGGATGCATAACCAGAGGGTTTGACACAGTGGTTTCCTAACGTTGCTCCAGCAGGGAGTCGATCACGCGCTGGAGATGTTTGCGCATGGCCCGGCGTGCGGCGGCCGGGTTCCGCTTCTTCAGTGCCGCCACAATTTTGCGGTGATCCTCTATGATCGGTCGGCTGCCCTCCTGCCGGACCCGCTGGTGAAAGTGGGTGCTGATCTCGGACTCGTTGCGCAGTTTCCAGAGCCAGCGAACGGTGGTGGCGATGGCACTGTTGCCCGCGGCCTCTGCAATCAGGCAGTGGAATTCCTCGTCGGCGCGCTCGGTGACCGTCTGCTGGAGGTTTTCCTGCTCCATGTCCTGGAGCAGGGTGTCCAGGCGTGCCAGCTGTTGCGCATCAAGCCGTTCGGCAGCCAGTGCGCAGGCTTCGCCCTCAATAAGCAGGCGTGCCTCCAGAATTTCGAAAGGCCCGGCGCCGTGGTCTTCCTCTGCCGCGAGATTGTTCCCGGAGCGTTTCAGCACGTAAACGCCGGACCCTGAGCGGATCTGCACGACACCGGCAATTTCCAACGCGATCATCGCTTCGCGTATGGTGGGCCGGCCCACGCCGAACTGTTCGGCGAGATCGCGTTCTGAGGGCAGTCGTTCGCCCGGCGCAGGCGAGCCGCTGTTGATCAACTCTCGCAGCTGATCGGCGACCTGCAAGTACAGTCGCTGAACCTTGACTGCCTGAATCTTCATGCTCTGCCTCCGTGCCCGTCTGGCGTGACCGCTCAATGAATATGTCGTGTGCGCAGGAGGCGATCATACCGCTTGTCAGCCCGGGCAGAATAGCTCAGACTCTTTTTCTGGTAAAGTGGCCGGACCAATACCGACGAAGGGGTTGCTGTCACATCACGCAAGGAGGGCCTGTGTCGGGGCATACCACTATCTGCTGCGCCGGGGAGGCGATGATTGAGCTGGCGCCAGCCGGCGAGCCCGGCCTCTACGCCCAGAATATTGCGGGAGACACGCTGAATACAGCGGTCTATTTGGCCCGGGCCGGGATGTGCGTGCAGTATCTCAGTGCGGTGGGCGACGACGCGTTTTCGGGGAAAATCCTCGGGTTTCTTGCGGCTGAGGGCATTGACGCCTCCAGCGTAAGGCGTGTGCCGGGCCGGCAGCCCGGCTTGTACGTCATAAGCAACACCGACTCAGGCGAGCGGGAGTTCAGTTACTGGCGGGATTCCAGCCCCGCGCGCCAACTGTTCGACCGCCTGCCGCCGCTGCCCGCGGCTGACGTCTTTTATTTTTCCGGCATTACCCTGGCGGTGTGCCGCAGTGGTTTCGATAACCTGCAAACGTATTTGCGGGCCTTGCGGGCGAGAGGGTGTCGGGTGGTTTTCGACCCCAATGTGCGCGCGCGGCTCTGGCATTCGCTGGATGAGGCCCGCGAGCATTATCTCGCTGTGCTGCCGCTGTGTGATGTCGTGCTGCCTACGCTGGAAGATGAAACCCTGCTCTGGCAGGTGGCGACGGTGGAGCAGTGCTGCGCTTTCTACAGCCGTTTCAAGCTGGATGAGCTGATCATCAAGACGCCGGCTCTGAGTGCCTGGGGGGTTTCGGCGGGAGGTGACGTAGAAGAGGTGCAGGCGCCCGCTGTGCAGGCGGTAGATACCACCGGTGCGGGAGACGCCTTCGCCGCCGGCTACCTCGCCGCGCGGCTTCAAGGCGCGTCCCTGGTCGCCTCCATGACAGCGGCGCAACAGCTGGCGGCACAGGTCGTGCAGCACCGGGGGGCAATCATGACGCGGGGTTCCCGGCTGACCGGCGCAGCGCCGTCAGGGCGTGGGTAACACCCCGCAATTCGGCCAGGCCTTTTAATCTTCCAGTATAGGAATAGCCGGGGTTTACACCCGGCTTGCCGATTTCATCCCCCATCAGGTGACCGTGATCCGGACGCATGGCAATCGGGTCGGCGCGCCCCTCTCGCGTGCGGCGCGCCTCTTCGTCAAGCAGCGCGCTGATCAGGCCGACCATGTCGTTGTCACCATCAAGGTGGTCGGATTCATAAAAAGAGCCATCAGATTCCCGCCGTATGTTGCGCAGATGCACGAAGTAGATGCGTTCGCCGAATTCACGTGCGATAGCGATCAGGTCGTTGTCTGCGCGGGCACCAAAGGAGCCGGCACACAGCGTCAACCCATTGCTTGGGCTGGGCACGGAGGACAGGATGATGCGGGCGTCCTCTGCCGTGGAGACCACGCGCGGCAGGCCGAACAGGGAAAAAGGCGGATCGTCCGGGTGGATGCACAGGCGCACGCCCACTTCCTCTGCAACGGGGACGACGGCGCGTAGAAAGTGCAGCAGGCTCTCGCGCATGCCGTTTGTTCCCAGCGCAATGAATTCCGCAATCGCCCGGCGCACCCCCTCCCGATCGTACGAGCCTTCTCCGCCCGGTAATCCCGCGATGATGTTTTTTTCCAGCAGGTCCCGCTCGGTTTCACTCATGGCTTCGAAGCGGGTGCGTGCACGCTCAAGCAGGGCCGGCTCGTAATCGTTCTCGGCACCGGGCCGCTCAAGCAGGTAAACGTCGTAGGCAGCGAAGTCGGTCATTTCAAAGCGCAACGCCTGGCTGGCGTTGGGCAGGGTGTAAGAGAGGTTGGTGCGGGTCCAGTCGACAACGGGCATGAAGTTGTAGCAAACGGCCTTGATGCCGGCAAGACCCACGTTGCGGATCGAGGTCAGATAGTTCTCAAGCAGCTGCCTGTAATTGCCAGTGCGCGTTTTCAGGTCATTGTGCAGCGGAATGCTTTCGACCACAGCCCAGTTCAGACCGGCGTCCTCAATCAGCTGTTTGCGTTCCAGCACGTCTGCCAGCGGCCAGGCTTCACCGGTAGGAATATGGTGCAGCGAGGTGACAATGCCCGTTGCGCCCGCCTGGCGGATGCTCTGAAGGCTGATTGGGTCGTTGGGGCCGAACCAGCGCCATGTTTCCTGCATAGTCGAGTTACCTGTCAGTCGGATCTGTCCGGTTACCTGCCGGAGACGCACATTTGTTGACACGGTGGGCTTCAATTGAGACCCTAGATTGGTCCTACCACCTTGCCAGATGCCCAGTCTGCACGAGCAGGCCGGGCGAGGCAAGTCAGTGGTCCGAAAAGCCCATCAGGCGAGGTGTCATGAGTTCTACGCAGCAGGTACGCCTTGGTATCATCGGTCTGGGGAATATCGCCCAGCAGCACATAAGGCACATTGTCGGCGGTCAGGTCCCCGCGTGTCGGGTGGCCGCCGTGTGCAGCCGACAGCCACACCCTATCGCCACGGAACTGGCGGTGCCCCATTTCAGCGACTACCGGGAGCTGGTCGATTCCGGGTTGTGTGACGCCGTGCTGATTGCCAGCCCCACCTTCACGCACCGGGAAGCGGGCGACTATGCGCTCAAGGCCGGCCTGCATGTGATGATGGAAAAACCGATAGGGCTCTCGGTGCAGGAGGGCGAGCAGCTGCTTGCGACAGCCGGTGCAGGGCAGGTGTTTGCCGTGATGCTCAATCAGCGTGTCGACCCGCTATTCCTCACCATGCGTGGCATCCTCCAACACGGTGGGCTCGGCTCCATCACCCGCTGTCAGTGGAATATGACCAACTGGTTCCGCCCGGACGTGTATTTTCAGGTGAGTGACTGGCGCGCAACATGGCGCGGAGAGGGTGGCGGGCTGTTGCTCAATCAGTGCATACACAATCTGGATATTCTGCAGTGGCTCTGCGGCATGCCGCAGCGCGTAACCGGGTTTTGTGGCTTCGGTCGATATCACGCCATTGAAGTTGAAGACGAGGCCACGGCCTTTTTCGAGTATGCGAACGGGGCCAGCGGTGTTTTTATTGGCTCTACCGGCGAGGCACCGGGCAGCAATCGGCTGGAAATCGTGGGTGACTGCGGCAGCCTGCTGTTTGATGGCGAGCGCCTCTGGCACACACGCAACTCCCCGGCGACCTCGGTGTACAGCCATGAAACCCGTGAGATGTTCGGCATGCCCGACTGCCGGACGACTGACATCACACCCGACCGCCAGGTCAACCAGCATGCGCGTATTCTGGCGAATTTTGTGCAGGGTATCCGCAACGGCGAGGCGTTGGTTGCACCCGCCGAAGACGGCCTGGCATCGCTGTCGCTGGCCAACGCCATCTTGCTGTCAGCGTGGACAGGTGAGGCGGTGGACCTGCCCATTGACGCGGCACGCTACCAGGCGGCTCTGGATGAAAAGATTCGGCATTCGACCCTGCGCGAGAAGGCCGCCATTGAGGCCAGCGTTGATATGAGCCGCTCGTACCGCTAGCCCCACGCCATAAAGAAGGAAAGCCCCGTGACCGTACCGAGTGTGGAAAGCCAGACCTTGCAGGCACTTGCCGGGAAGCCGCTGTTGGCCCGCATACCGGTCTATTTGCGGATGAGTGGGCCCGGCTGGCTGCAGGGCGCAATGACGCTGGGGGGAGGTAGTGCCATTACTTCGCTGACCATTGGCGCCGTCTACGGCTACGAACTGCTGTGGGTGCAACCTGCCTCCATGCTGATCGGCTGCATCATGCTGTTTGCGCTGTCCTACCAGACCTTGAGCACCGGCGAGCGCCCCTATCGCGCCATGCGCGGTCATGTGAACAGAGGCCTCGCCTGGGCGTGGGCAGCAGCTGCTCTGGCATCCAGCGTGATTTGGGGGTTTTCCCACTATCCGCTGAGCGCCGGCATGCTGGAGGAAATCATCGCGGTGGGTACCGGCTTCAGCCTGCAGGACAGCGCAGACAGTCGCCTGCGGGAAGGGTTCCTGTTCTTGCTGGCGCTGCTGGTGTGGGCGATGTGCGCATTTACCGCATGGAACTATGGCGCGGGGGGCCGTCCTGTGCGGATCTTCGAAACCGCAATCAAGTTGCTCACGTCCATGATCGTGCTGGCGTTCGCCTGGGTGGTTGCCACGGCGTCTTTCAATGGGCAGGTGGACTGGGGGGCGGCCATGGCCGGGTTTGTGCCGCGCTCGCTGCCCAATGACACCGCGGGCGTAACCACGGTCATGGCAGCGCTCGGCACGGCCGTGGGTATCAATATGACCTTCGTATACGGCTACACGCTGCTGGAGCGCGGCTGGGGGCGGGAGCACCGCGAGCTGGCGCGCTACGACATTGTTCTGGGTCTGGTGCTGCCCTATATCCTCGTCACCAGCCTGGTGGCCATTGCAGCCGCGGCAGCGTTTCATGGCAGCGAGCTGAATATCCAGGGCAAACTCAGCCCGGCGCAGGCGGGCCAGATGTTTGTCGATGCCGGCATGGGGCCCGTAACGGGCCGCCTGGTGTTCGCCTTAGGCGTGCTGGGCATGGCCGTCGGCTCACTGGTGATGCACATGCTGTGCTGTGGCGCTGCCGCCGCAGAACTGTTCGGCTGGAGCTTTCACTCGAGGCGCTACAGGCTGGCGCTGTTATTGCCCACGCCGGCGGTGCTCGGTGTTTTCCTCTGGTCAACCATGGGCGCCTATGTGGTGCTGCCGACCTCGGCAATTTGCGGGTTTTTATTGCCCATCGCCTACGTAGGCTGGCTGTTGCTCAACAACAAGCGCGCCTATCTCGGTGCTGACCGCCCCCGCGGCCTGCGCGCAGTTGGTTACAATAGCGCGATGCTGCTGTGCATCCTGGCGGTTCTGGCGAGCGTTGTGTACAGCACCGGGATTGCGTTGAACGTCTTCTAGGGAGCAGGTTTTGGTTAACATCAGGGACGGCGCGGGTTACGCGCCAACGGGCAGTGCCAGGCGGGTTGTCGACAGCGGCGAATTCGTCATCGCCGCAGCATTTCTGGATCACGGGCATATCTACGGTCAGGTGAACGGCTTGCGCGATGCGGGGGCAACGTTGAAAGCGGTGTATGACCCCGATCCCGGTCGACTGCAGAAGTTTCTTGCGACCTACCCGGAGGCCCGCGCGGTGGATCGCTTTGAAGATATTCTGGATGACCCTGAAATACGGCTGGTGTGTGCGGCGGCCGTTCCCTGCAGGCGTTCGGCAGTGGGGATTCGCGTGTTGGAGGCGGGTAAGGATTATTTCACCGATAAATCCCCGTTCACCACCCTTGAGCAGCTGGCACAGGTAAAGGATGTGCTGGCGCGAACCGGCGGCAAGTACGCGGTGTACTACGCCGAGCGCCTGCACAACGATGCCGCCTGGCGCGCGGGTGAGCTGATTGCTTCTGGCGCTATCGGCCGGGTGCTGCAGGTTCTCAACCTGGCGCCACATCGCCTCTCCCGGTCGACCCGCCCAGACTGGTTCTTTGATAAGACCGCCTACGGCGGCATTCTCACGGATATCGGTTCCCATCAGGTCGAGCAGTTCCTCACCTATGCCGGCTGCGAGGATGCCACCATCAACTACGCCCGTGTTGCCAACTTCAGTCATCCGGATAAGCCGGGGTTGGAGGACTTCGGTGAAGTGTCGATGACCGGTGACAACGGTGCATCATTCTATTGTCGCGTTGACTGGTACACCCCGGAAGGCCTGCGCACCTGGGGTGACGGTCGCACTTTCATCGTCGGCACCGAGGGTACCCTGGAACTGCGCAAGTATCTGGACGTTACGGCACAGGCGCCGGCGTCGAAACTGATTCTGGTCAACGCCGAAGGTGAAACTGCGGAAGAGTGTCTCGGGCAAACCGGCTTTCCGTTTTTCGGCCAGCTTATTCTCGACTGTCTGCACCGCAGCGAGCACGCCATGCTGCAGGAGCATGCGCTGCGGGCCGCAGAGTTGAGCATGCAGGCACAGCGCTGGGCCGAGCAGCGCGGAGCTGTGAATCATGTCTGAGCGTGTAAGCAGACGTCAGGCCGGGGCCCTGGTCGTCGCGGCGAGCCTGTCCTGCGCCGTCGCGGCAGAGGAGCTGGAAACCATTGTGGTCACCGGGAGCTATGTGCCATCGCCCTTGTCGGAACTGACCGCCTCCACGACGGTGATGGATGCCGTTGATCTACAGCGCCTGAACAAGCAGCAGCTCGGCGATGTGCTGCGCACCGTGCCCGGCGTGCTGGTGGAAGAGCAGGGTGGCGGCGGTGGCCTGACCTCGGTGTCGATCCGCGGCGGGGAGGCGAATTTCACGCAGGTGCTGCTGGACGGTGTGGCGCTGAATGACCCGACCAATTCACGTGGCGGCAGTCACGATATCGGCAATATCAATCCGGCGACCATCGAACGTATCGAGATCGTGCGCGGTCCGCAATCGGCGGTATACGGCTCGGATGCCATGGGTGGCGTGATCAATATTATCAGCCGCGACCCCCGTGAACCCCGGTTGCCAACGCTGCGCGCGGAGCTGGGAGAGCGGGGGTTTCGGGACATCAGCTTCACCTCGGCTGTGACCGCGGGTGATCTGGGTGTCGCGCTCGATTTGAGCTCGCGCAACGGCGCGGAAGCAGTGGCGGGCAGCGAACGCGACCTGGACAGCGCCGGCTTGCGAGCGCGCTGGCAGCCGCATGCGAATCACGACCTGGGCTTGCAGCTGAGCCACAGGGAGGGTGAGCGCCGCAGTTACCCGGAGCAGAGCGGCGGCCCGCTGTTCGCCACCAGCGACGCGCTGGATCGTGCGGACTTTCGCAACACCACCGCGGCGTTGGTCTGGGATGCGCAGTTCAGTGACATGTGGCAGAGCCGGATCGCGGGCAGCCACTTTACCCAGTCGGAAGACTATCGCTCGCCCGGTGTAGCGCCCTACACCAACGTGCCGCCCAATGGCAGCGACACGGAGTTCACGCGCGACCAGTTGAACTGGGTGAACACGTTTACCTTGTCAGAAGCCCATGCTGTCAGCGTTGGCGCCGATTATCGCGATGAGCGCGGTGACAGTGAGGGCTACCTGGACGTTGGCGTGAGGTTGCCAACGGACTACGCGCTCTCACGCAGCACGACCGGCGCGTTCGTGGATCTGCGGGTGCGACCGGTGAGTGCCCTGCTGCTGCAGGCGAGCCTGCGCCGTGATGAGCCAGATGGCTTCGCGGCCGAGAACACAACACGGCTGGGGGCCCGCTATATGGTGTCGCCCTCGCTGACTGTGCTCGTAAACTGGGGGCAGGGCTTCAAATTGCCCAGCTTTTTCGCCCTGGGGCACGCGCTGGTGGGGAACCCTGACCTGATGCCGGAGACGGTTGATGCCTGGGACCTGGGTCTTGAATGGCAGGCACTTGCATCCCTGCGTGTTACCGCAACGGGGTTTGTTAACCAGTATCAGGGCCTGATCGATTTCGATCCAGAGGCGTTCACCAACGTGAACCGGCGCGAGGTAGAGAGCCGTGGGGTGGAATGGCTGCTCAACTGGACGCCGCATGAGCGCGTTTCGCTGCAAGTGCATGCGACCTACACAGATATCGACGTTGTCGGTGAGGATACCGCGCTACTCGGGCGCCCGGAGTGGAAGGGGGGCGCCTGGCTGGATTGGGCGTTCCTGCCGCGCTGGCGCACGGGGTTCAATCTGGAGTGGAATGGCGAGGTCCCCGCCGCCTCTCTGCATACGGGGCAGACGGTGGTGAGTACGCTCGATGATTACCAGCGCCTTGATTGGCGTGTCCACTGGCGCGCAAGGCCAGCACTGAGCGCCGAACTTGCCATCGACAACCTGCTGGATGAGCGCTATCAAACGGCGGTTGGCTTTCCCGCAGCGGGTCGGACCGTGCGCGTGGCACTGGTTTGGCGCTTGGGCGCGTGACACGCCGCAGGCAGAGCGGAAACCAATAATACGATATGGGTCATTTATGAAAAAAGTGCTGCTTGCGGTTTTGGCTGCTTCCCTCGTGGCGGGGGGTTGGTGGTGGTTTGAGTTGCGGCGGGGTGCCGCTGGTGTCGATGAAGGGCGCGACGATTTCTACAAGACACTGGACAACGATCCGGCGCCCGTCCTCTCGCCCGCTGAGGCCTTGCAGCGGTTTCGCATCGCCCCGGGATTTGACGTTGAGCTGGTCGCCGCGGAACCATTGGTCGAGGATCCCGTTGCCATGGCGTGGGATGAGTTCGGCCGTCTGTATGTTGTGGAGATGCGCGGCTACATGCCGGACGCCTACGGCAATGGCAGGGATGAGCCCGTGGGCCGTGTTGTGCGCCTTAGGGATACAGACGGTGACGGTCGCATGGATGAGTCGGTTGCCTTTCTGGAAAAACTGGTCAATCCGCGCGCGGTCGCGGTCACCAACGCCGGTATCCTGGTTGGCGAACCACCCAACCTCTGGCTCTGTGAGCTACCGACAGCAGATGCCACCTGCGAGCAGCCCCGGCGCATTGGCGACTACGCCCCCAACTTTGATGAGGGTAATGTTGAGCATCTCGAGAATGGCCTGATCGTTGGTCTCGACAACTGGCTGTATAACGCCAAGTCCAGTCGCAGCTTCCGCTTGCACGGGGACCGGCTGACGGTTCGCGAGGGGCCCAACCGTGGGCAGTGGGGCATGGACTTCGATGATCGCGGGCGCTTTTTCTATAACCACAACTCCACCTGGCTGCAGGCTGACTTCGTTACCGGTGAAGATCTGGTCACCTCGGAAGGGGTTGCCGGTCACGCCGGAATCGGAGTCAACCTGACGGACCCCAGTGAAGTGTTCTCCGTGCGCGTCAACCCCGGTGTTAACCGCGCCTACCTCGAGGGGACGCTGCGCCCCGATGGCCGGCTGCACAAGGCGACCGGGGTAAGCGGTCTCGCGGTATACCGGGGGGACCAGTTCGGCCCGGAGTATGCCAACGATGTTTTCGTGCCCGAAGTCGCGGCAAACGTCGTGGCCCACCTGCGCATCCGGGAGGAGGGTATCAACCTGCGGGCAGAGCACGTCCTGTACCCCGACGAGCAATGGGGCGAGCGCGAGTTCCTGGGGTCCACGGACGAGCGTTTCCGTCCTGTCGATGCGATGAACGGGCCCGACGGCAATCTCTACATTATCGACATGTACCGCGGCATCGTACAGGACACCCAGTATCTCACTGATGAACTGCGAGAGCAGATTCTGCATCGCAAGCTCGACAAACCCCTGGGCATGGGCCGCATCTGGCGCATCGTGCGCAGCGATCGCGCAGCCGCCAGTAGCGTGCCGGACTTCGCCGCCGCCAGCGGCGAGGAACTCGTCGAACTGCTCGCAAGTGGCAACGGTTGGGTACGGGAGACGGCCCAGCGCCTCCTGCTAGCGCGCGACGAGCCTCTCGCCGCAGCGCTCAGCCGGGTTGTACGTGGCAATGACAGCAGGGCCGCCATTCATGCCCTGTGGGCACTGGCTGGCCGCGAAGAACTGCAGCGCGACCTGGTGCTGGAGGTCGTACAGGGGCAAGACCCCTGGCGGCAGGTACAGGCGCTCAGGGCCGGTAGCGAACTGCTTTCCGCCGAGGACATGCTGGCGCTCGCCGGCAGTCTCGCGCAGGCGCCGGAGCGGGTACAGATGCAGCTGGCCCTCGCACTCGGTCGCTATGCCGAGCGTGATGCGGTGCGCGATCAGTTGCGGCAGGCGCTCATTGCAAACATCGACAGCGTGTACGTCAGGCAGGCGGTGATCCGCGCGGTCACGGGTCAGGAAATGCCGTTTCTCGCGCTTCTTATGACCGATCCGGCCTTTGTCGGCCAGAGTTCCGCGAAGGCAGAGGCGCTGGGCACCCTGGCGGTAAATGCCTACCGCCACCTGCGCGGTGACATGCAGTCTACCGAGCTGGCTAACCCCCAGCTGAACACGCTGCTGGAACGCGTGGCGAGCGCCGATGGCGGCCGAGCCTGGCAGCAGATTGCCATGCTGCAGGCGCTGCGTGGCCTGACCCGGCAAACCGGTTTTGAGCCGGCCCGCCTGGCCGAGGTGCCCCCCATTTTTGCCGTCGGTGACGACACGGTAAATGATGCACTGAGTGAGGCGCGACTGTCTGGACGTCGTGCCTTCACCTGGCCCGGGGATTTGCTGGCGCAGGGCATTGAGCCGTTGACGGCGGAACAGCGCCGGTTGATGCAACGCGGTGAAACCTTTTACGTCCAGTGCGCATCCTGTCACGGCGCCGATGGCGCAGGTATTGCCGGGCTGGCACCCGCCCTTGCCGGCGTAGAATGGGTAACAGGGCCGCCGGAGTGGCTGGGGCGCATTATCCTGCAGGGCCTGGTGGGCCCGCTGGAAGTCAACGGTGAGAGTTTTAACGGTGTGATGCCAGCCCACGGACATCTGCCCGAGTTGACGGATGAGGTGCTGGCCGGGCTGATGACCTACCTGCGTCGCGCCTGGGGCAATACAGCCGATGCGGTCTCCGTCGAGCAGGCGGCGAATATTCGCGCCAGCAGTGCGGCGCGCAACCAGCCCTGGACGGTGGAGGCACTGCGCGAAGTGCCGGTGGACCGTGGCTTCGGGCCTTTCCTGGGTGAGTACTCGGTGAGCTTCATTACCATCACCATCAGTGAACAGGCTGAGGGTCTGCACATGGAGGCTACCATGCAGGGTGGGGGGCTTCTGACGCAGCT
Source organism: uncultured Haliea sp. (assembly GCF_963973825.1). Taxonomy (NCBI): domain Bacteria; kingdom Pseudomonadati; phylum Pseudomonadota; class Gammaproteobacteria; order Cellvibrionales; family Halieaceae; genus Haliea; species uncultured Haliea sp. The sequence continues at coordinate 57,674 of NZ_CAXBAE010000005.1, read as the reverse complement.
GGACGATAATGTGTTCGTTGCGGGTGGCGGTGAAGACAGCGTGAAACTGGAGTTCGTGGTCGAGAGCGACGGAACCGTGGATACCCTGATCATTTACCGGGGAGATCAACGCATTCCGGCAAGCCGCAAGGGTTGAAAGCCAACACCGCTGGCCCCGTACCACCGGTACCTCAGGTCGACGGGGCTTGCCTTTGCGTCCTCCGTTGTGCATATTGGCAAGGTGGTAAGACCAAAATAAGTCGTTGCGTCAACGAAGAGGCGCACTCCGGGGGGGATGACAATAATGAATAGACGACGTTTTTTGACACAGGCCGCTGCGCTGGGAAGCGGGTTGTATGTGTCGAGCCTGCTGCCCGCCATCGCGGCCCCCCAGCGCCGGCTGGAGGTGATTGGACTGCAGCTCTACACGGTGCATGGTCCCATGAGTGAAGATTTCGAGGGCACCCTGCGTGCAGTGGCAGACATGGGCTACCGCGAAGTGGAGTTTTCGACCGTGGGCGGCCTCTATGGTCGCGAGCCGCACGCGGTGCAAGGTCAACTGAAGCAGCTGGGCCTGCGGGCACCGTTTGGTCGGCTTCGGCCGCAAATACCCGACAACGTGGATATTGCCAGTTTGCCCAGGGACGAGGCGATCAAACTGTTTTTCCAGCTCTCCGGAACCGATCGTATACTGGACAACCTGCGGGCAATGTTGCCGGAAGCGGCGGTGATGGGCTACGAATCGATCGTGCTGTCGGCGGTATCGCCGGCCGACATGAAAGACCGCGCAGCGCTGGCGCGCCTGGTGGATATTTTCAATGAAGCAGGTGCCTTGTGCGCCAGCCACGGCATGACCTTCGCCTACCACAATCATGACTTCGACTTCACACCAGTGGACGGCATGTTGCCGTTTGATTACCTACTGACCAACACGGACCCCGACTCCGTACAGTTTCAATTCGACCTCTACTGGGTCAGCAAGGCCGGCCAGGACCCACTGCGTTACTTCCGGGATCATGGCAAGCGCTTCAACAGTTGTCACATGAAAGACATGGCGGTAGATGGCACGTTTGCCGATGTGGGAGCCGGCACCCTGAACTTTCCAGTGCTGACGGCGGCAGCGCTGGATGCGGGTGTGCGCCACTTCTTTGTCGAACACGACGCACCGCAGCAGCCGCTGGCGAGCGCTGAATCTTCTTACGCGTTCCTCGCGAGTATGACCTTCTAGACAACGCCTGGCCGCGAGCGCGCAGGGTTGGCGAATATCCCGGACCTGTGTTGTCAGCGGCAGGAATGTTGGCTATTCTGGTAAGGTGGTAATACCAATATAAAACGATAACGCAGTTTATGGGGCACACTATGACTTTGAAATCCTCCTGCAAGACGACTTTGGCCGTCTCTCTACTCCTTCCCCTGGCGGTCCCGGCGGCGCTCGCACAGCAGACCCTTGAAGAGGTGATTGTGACTGCGCAGAAGCGCGAGCAAAGTGCACAGGATGTGCCCCTCGCGTTGACCGCGGTGGGTGCCAGCGCAATTGAAACCCTGGGCATGCAGGAGTTTGCCGATATCACACGCATATCGCCGTCGCTGACCATGAGCTCGGGCAACAACAAGCAGCAGACTACCATCAGCATCCGCGGCATCGGGACCAATGTTTTCAGTATCAGCGTTGAGCCCAGCGTGGCCGTACTGATCGACAATGTCTCCAAGGTGCAGCCGGGGCAGGCATTGGCCAACCTTGTCGACGTAGAGCGCATCGAAGTGCTGCGCGGGCCGCAAAGCACGCTGTTCGGCAAGAACGCCTCGGCAGGTCTGGTGAGTATCACCACCAAGAATCCCTCAGACGAGCTGGAGGGCAGTCTGGAGCTGGTGGCGACAGACGATGACCAGCTGCGCACTGTGGGCACGCTGTCCGGCCCGGTCAGCGACACCTTCGCGTACCGGCTGATGGCCTACTACGACGATCGTGACGGTTACCTGACCAATCTCACCACCGGCAACGATCTCAACGGTAGCCGTTCGTCGGGAGCGCGGGGCAAGTTTGTCTGGGATGCGACAGAGAATCTCAGCGCCTCGTTCATCCTCGCTTACAACGAGGAGAAGGCAAACTGCTGCGGTATCAACTGGAATCAGCTGAACCCGGAGGCGAGGGTGTTCGGTTTCGTGCCCGGTGACCCGGCGGTGGGTATCGAGCCCGGTGCGGGCAATCGCCTGATTCGCCAGGATGACGAGTCACTGGGAGAAAGTGACGATGTGTCCGGCAGCCTCGAGCTCACCTACAACGTGAATGACTACACCATGACCTCCATCACGGCCTTCGACAGCTGGGATTTCAGCAACAACGAAGACGTGGACTTTTCGGACGTGAACGTTGCCGGTGCATTCACCGGTGGCGCGCTGCAGGGCGGCATCTCCTCGGCGTCCGAGGTGAAAACCGATTTTTTCTCGCAGGAACTGCGCCTGCAGTCGCCACTGTATGACCGTTTTGACTATCTGCTCGGCCTGTACTATGCCGACGCGCAGACGGATCGCAGCTTTTCGCGACGTATCCTTACGGCAGACTGGGAAGCCGAGGCCGGCACCGAAAGCTATGCCGCCTTCGGCCAGGGTACCTGGCGCTTCACCGATGCCACCAGCATGACAGCAGGTCTGCGCTACAATCGGGAGGAAATCTCGGCCGACTTTACAGATTTCCCCAGCGATGCACGTTACCGCGCAGACGATTCGGATTCCGTGGTGCTGGGCAAGCTGTCCCTGCAGCACTTCCTCAATGAACAGAGCATGCTGTTTGCCAGCTACAGCCGCGGCTACAAGGGCCAGGCTTATGATATTGCCACGGGTTTCAATCAGGACAAGGCGGATAACCCGGTTGCCGCAGAAACCTCCGATTCTTTCGAAGTGGGACTGAAGACAACGGTGCTTGACCAGCGGCTGCAGTTCAACGTGGTGGCCTTCTACACGGAATACGACGACTTCCAGTCGCAGAACACCTTGATCCAGGAAGATGGTTCGGTTGTGCTCGATATCTCCAATGTGGGTGTACTGGAGACACAGGGTATCGAGGTGGATGCCGTAGCGCTGCTGGGCGAGAACTTTCTGCTGCGGGCCGGTTTTGCCTGGATTGATGCAACGGTGAAGGAGTTTCCTAACGCCCGCTGTTACCAGGGGCAAACCGTTGAGCAGGGCTGCGTGGAAATCGCGCCGGGCGCCTCGGTGCAGGATCTGGCCGGTGCCGAGCTGAACAACTCACCGGACTACAAGCTGACGCTGTCGGGCGAGTACACGGTGCCCTTTTCCTCGCTGCCCTTCGACGGCTTCGCCAACTTCTCCTACCGCTGGCAGGATGAGGTGAACTTCAGCCTCTCCGGTGACCCGCTGACGCAATACGAGTCCTACGACCTGATGGACCTGAGCGTGGGCATTGTGGAACGTGAGCGTGCGGCCTATCGGGTCACGCTGTTTGTCAACAACGTGTTTGATGACGATTACGTGATGTCACTGGCCAACCTCGGACAGTTATATGCCGGGCAGTTGGCGCTCGGGCAGGTGCTGGCACGCGACAGCCAGCGCTATGCGGGTCTCCGGGTGAAATTCAATTTCTAGCGTTACGCACAGGTGGGGTGTTCCGGCGTGAAGCGCCTTCCCGCCAGTCTTGGCGTGGCTGCCCTTTTGCTGGGCAGCAGCGCCCAGTGTGCTGCAGCATGCAATGACTTTAGCGCCGAGCGGCGTGCGTATTTTGGCGATCTCCACGTCCACACCCGATTCTCCCAGGACGCCAGCTGGCGCATGGGAAATACGCGATTGGGTCCCGATGAGGCGTATCAGTTCGCGCGCGGTCACCGTATCGACCTGCCGCCCTACGATGCGCTGGGCGAGAGCCTGCGCTCCGTGCAGTTGCAGCGCCCGCTGGATTTTCTGGCCGTCACGGATCACGCCGAAGCGCTGGACGCCGTGCGTGTCTGCGAGAACCCCGCTTATGACGGGCCCGGTGCCTGGATGTGTCACAGCAGCCCCTGGACCCGCATGGCCATGGGTCTGGTTGGCCGCTATCTGCCTGTCGACACGCTGTGTGGGCCCGGCGATGTGCAGTGCGCGCTGGCCGGTGCCGAGGTGTGGTCAGACATCGTGTTATCGGCGCAGCAGCACAATGCCCCCTGCGACTTTTCCACCTTCATCGGCTATGAATGGAGCGGGCTCGACGGCGGCGCCAACCTGCATCGCAATGTGATTTTCCGTAACAGTGCCGTGCCCGCAGCGCCGGTGAGTGCGCGGGATGCGCGAACGCCGGAGGCCCTTTGGGCAGCGCTGGACGAGCATTGCCGTGACAGCATCGACGGCTGCGAGGCAGTTACCATCCCCCACAATGCCAATCTGAGCCAGGGGCGGATGTTTTCACCGATGACGACCGCCGGCGTCCGCATGACGCCCGCCCTCGCTGCGCAGCGCGCACGCTACGAACGCCTCGCGGAATTGATTCAGCACAAGGGTGACTCGGAGTGTTATGGCGGGGTTGGCGCCGAGGATGAGCTCTGCGGTTTCGAAAAGCTTCCCTATAGCAGCTTTGTTCAGAAATACCTGCCTTTCCTTGGCGAGGCACCGGCCGATGACAGCCGTTACCTGCGAGAGGCCCTGCGCGAAGGCCTGCGCCTGCAACGCGAGCTCGGAGAGAATCCTTTTGCGATCGGCTTTATTGGCGGCACGGACAGCCACGTGGCTGCGGGTGGCGCCGTGGCAGAGGACAATCATCCCGGACACCACGGCGCGCAGCATATCAGTGGCACGGGTGCGGCTGCGCAACTGCCCGATCGGGTGGAGCAAAACCCCGGTGGACTTGCCGTGCTTTACGCAGAGGAGAACTCCCGGGACGCCTTATACCGCGCCATGCAGCGACGTGAGGCCTACGCCACAAGTGGTCCGCGGATTCAGCTGCGCTTCTTCGGTGGGTGGAACTACGAGGACGATCTCTGTGAGCGCGTGGACCTGGTGGCACAGGGCTATGCCAACGGTGTGCCGATGGGCGGAGAACTGCGAGCGGCAGACCGCAACGGTCGGGCGCCGGCGTTTCTGCTGGCGGCCATGGCTGACACCGGAACAGCCAGCCTGCCGGGTGGGGCGCTGCAGCGGCTGCAGGTGATCAAGGCCTGGGTGGATGCCGAGGGTGAAAGCCGGGAAGAGATTCATGATGTGGCGGGTTCGGTAGAGAGCGGGGCGCAGGTAGACTTGAAGTCCTGTCAACCGCTCGCCCGGGGCTATCGCAAGCTGTGTACCGTATGGCGTGACCCCGAGTTCAGCCCCGCGACGAGCGCACTGTATTATGCCAGGGTGGTGGAGACGCCATCGTGTCGGTGGCACCGGCGTATCTGCGTGGCCAACGCGGTGAACTGTGATGACGTCGAAGCCTTGCCGGACGGATTCAAGGGCTGCTGCGACGAATCAGTGCCGGATACGGTACAGGAACGTGCGTGGTCTTCGCCGATCTGGTACCGGCCTGCGTCCAGCGAGGAAACACGATGACGTCAATGAAAACATGGCTTGCGCGTGTACTGCTGGGACTGCTCGCCGCGACAGTGCTGCTGGTTGCCGCGGGATACTTCACCCTGCGCTCGATGGGACTGTTTCGCGCACCGGAGTACGACACCCAGGCACCCGTATTGCCGACTCTGGCCAGCCCTGCGATTCTCGTGTTCTACAAGACCAGTGGCTATGTGCACACGGAAGCAATTCCTGCTGCGAACGCGCTGCTTGTCGAGCTCGCCGAAGAACTCGGCTACGCCATCTACGTCACGGACAACGGTGCCGTCATCAATCCCGAACAGTTGAGTCAGTTCGATGTGCTGGTCTGGAATAACAACACAGGCAGTGTCCTGTCGCCGCCGCAGCAGACACATTTCCGGCGGTGGCTTGAAAACGGCGGCAAATGGCTCGGTTTGCACAGCGCGAGTGACAACCATTTCAGCTGGGATTGGTATGTAAACGAGGTGATTGGTGCGGCTTTCAACGGCGCCACACGGATTCCACAGCAGCCCCGGGCGCAGCTGGTGTTTGAAAACCGGGATCACCCTGTGCTCAGTGGCCTGCCTGCGTCGATCTGGCTGAACGATGAGTTCTACAGTTTCTCCAATTCACCCCGGGACACCTCCACCGTGCTGGCGACGCTGGATGAGAGCAGCTACATCGAGGAGCAGGCACTGGTGCGAGAGCAACTCCGCATGGGGGACCATCCGATCATTTGGGTTCGCAGGGTGGGAGAGGGTGCGGCAGTCTATTCCGCGATCGGCCACAGCGCCGATACCTACGCCATTCCCGAATATCGCCGGCTGCTCAGCAATGCGCTTCACTGGTTGATCCAGGGTGACCACGACAGCCCAGCCCCGTAGATGGCTGTACCCCGGGTCATGGCCGCATGGCGTCTGCGGCGAGCGCTGCTATGCCTTGCCAGTCACCGCTGCTGACCAGTTCGGGAGAGAGCATCCAGGATCCGCCACAACAGACCACGTTGGGCAGCGCCAGGTACTCACGAAAGTTGTGCGTGTTGAGGCCACCGGTGGGGCAGAAGCAGACCGCAGGAAACGGTCCACTCAGTGCTTTTAGCAACGCGATGCCCCCAACCGCTTCTGCGGGAAACAGTTTGAACGTGTCCAGACCGAATTCCATGCCCTGCATGACCTCTGACGCCGAGGCGACGCCCGGTAGCAGGAAGGCGTCACGATCCCGCGCCGCCCGCAGCAAAGCGGTTGTAAGCCCGGGACTGACGGCAAAGTCCGCTCCCGCTGCCAGTGCCCGGTCAAGTTCATCGGGATTGGTGACGGTGCCCGCGGCGATAAGCATGTCGGGTAGTTCAGCCTTGACCTCCCGAATACAGTCCAGCCCGGTCGCGGTGCGCAGGGTGATCTCAAGGGCATGCAGTCCACTGCCGGCGAGTGTGCGGGACAACTGCACGGTTGTGTCAACGTCGGTGGCCGTGATCACGGGTAGCACACGGCAGCGGCGCAGGGTCTCTCTGTTCATAAACCGGTTTCCATCTCAACGGCGACAATACGTCCGATTCAACCCGCCGACAAGGTTTGAACAGTGGCGGTCGTGTGCCCACTGCGAATTGACGCGCAGAGCGCCAGACTGCTATTTTGGCAAGGTGGTCAGGCCAGTATAGGCGGCTTTGTCGACGGATAACAGCCGCAGTGGAGACAACTGATGGTAAAACTTTCGGGTGTGCAATGTGCCGTATTCATGTTGTTGGCGTGGGGGTTGTCGCCGGCACAGGGTATGCCAGATGAGCGTCCCAACATCCTCCTGCTGATGGCCGAGGATATGAGCGCGCGGGTGGGAGCCTTCGGTGACGCGCTTGCGGTAACACCCAATATTGATCGTCTGGCAGTAGAGGGTGTGCGCTACCCGAATACCTTCACCACCGCGGGTGTATGTGCGCCCAGCCGCGCCGCCCACATCATGGGCGCGCACCAGAACAGCTTTGGCGCCCAGCATATGCGCGCCGCGAGTTCACACTGGCCACTGCAATACAAGGCCGTGCCGCCACCCGACATGAAAGCCTACCCAGAGCTTTTGCGCCGCGCAGGCTATTTCACATTCGTCACCAACAAGCTCGACTACCAGTTTTCGGGCACGTCTCTGGGCAGTGGCCCCTTTACGATCTGGGACAGTGAAACACGCGCGCCATTTCCCTGGCATGAGGTGCCAGGCGACACGCCCTTCTTTGGTTTCATGACGTTTCTGGAAACGCACGAGAGCGGCCTCTTTCCCCGCTGGCGCTGGCCGGACAGCATCCCGGACATGATGTTGCAGGCGCTGCATATCTATCTCAACTGGGGCGTTGACGATGTGGTGACGCCGGATTCGGTGACGGTGCCGCCCTACCTTCCCGCTGTTGAACCGGTCAGGCGTGACATCGCGCGCCACTACAATAATATTCACACCATGGACCTGCGTGTGGGCGAGGTACTCGCCCGGTTACAGGCTGACGGTCTCGCTGAGAATACCATCGTCATCTGGACGACGGATCATGGAGATGGCTTGCCCCGCGCCAAGCGCGAGCTTTTCGACTCGGGAATCAGGGTGCCGTTGATTATTCGCTGGCCCGAGCGGTACCGCCCCCCGGATGTTGCCCCTGGCACGATTGATGAGCGTCTGGTGAGCTTTGTGGACATTGCGCCGACCATCCTCGGTATGGCCGGGGTCGATCTGCCGGCGTACGTTGTTGGCCGCGCATTTGCCGGCCCCTTGGCGGATGTGCCCAACCGGTACGTCTACGCCGCCCGCGACCGCGTGGACAGTCAGGTCGATCACCAGCGCAGCGTTCGCGATGCGCGCTACAAATACATTCTCAATGGCTACCCGGGCACCCCCGGCGCCGTGCACCTGGACTTCCGGGATCAGCTTGAGAGTATGCGGGCGCTGTGGGAACTGCACGCTGCCGACCAGCTGACGCCAGCGCAGGCGCTCTGGTTCCAACCGCGCCCGCTTGAGCAGCTGTACGACACGCAACACGATCCTCACGAGTTGCATAATCTGGCGCAGGATCCGGCACATGCACCGGTCCTGCAGCGCATGCGCGCCGCGCTTGCGGATTGGCAAGCGCAGTCCACGGATTGGGGAGCCCTGCCGGAGGAGGACATGGTGCGGCAGTTCTGGCCGGATCTCGAGCAGCCGAAAACCGCAATGCCAGCGTTTTCCTACGATGCACAGGGCCGGGTGCTGGTGCATTCTGCGACGGAAGGCGCATCCCTGGGAATCCGCGTGGACGATGGACCCTGGCAGCTCTACACCGGCCCGGTGCAGTTGGCGGCCGGTGCTTCACTCACCGCAAAGGCGGTTCGTTACGGTTGGCAGGAGAGCGAGGAGGCCGCGCTGCCCTGACGGGTTCAGCCCGTGTGCGAACTTGCGGCTGTGCCGCGCGTTTTGGCATGGGCGAACTTGCGAATCCCAGCCCACGCGGCAATCGCCTCCGGCACCCTCTCGTTCACCAGGCCATGCCAGCCCTGGATCATTCCGGGCCAGCCCTCCATCGTGACCTCCACGCCGCTGCGCAGGGCGTTTGCGGCGAGCAGCAGCGCGCCCTCACGCACGGTGTCATACTCGCCAATCTGCAGATACAGTGGCGGCAGGCCGTGCATCGCGGCGAAGGCCGGGGACACGCGGGGGTCATCCAGCGCGAGTTGACCGACGACATAGTCCCGGCCCCGGTTGCGCACCCACTCGGGTGTAAGGAAAGGGTCCCGCCCGCGGGTCGGAGACTCGGCAACCGATAGGTCGAACCAGCCGGTCAGCGATATGCAGCAGGCCGGCATGGGCAGGCCCGCGTCGCGCAGCCGCAGCAACAGCCCGAGTGCGAGGCTGCCGCCGCAGGATTCACCAATCAGCACAATATTGCCAGGGCTGACGCCGGTATCGAGCAGTCCACAATAGGCATTGAAACAGTCGTCGTGCGCGGCAGGGTAGGGGTGTTCCGGCGCAAGGCGATAGTCGGGCATGATCACCCGGCAATCGATTTGCCGCGCAATGATTTCCGCATAAAAATGGTATTCATCCAGCGGTGTGGACACGAAAGCACCGCCATGGCAGTGGAAGGCGATGCGGTCACTGGGGTGGCCCTGGAGGACATAGTCACCGCAACGAACGCCGCCGTAGTGGCGCAGCGTAATCTTCAGGTCAGCGCTGACCGGACGGCCATGGAACGGCGCAAACATCGCGCGCACGGCTCGATAGTCTGCGGCCGGATCAGCGAAGTCCGCTGGTATGGCATCGATGATGGCTTGCAGTGCGGGGCTGATCGTCATGGCAGGGACCTTTTCCGGAAGCGGGCGGCTGAGGGGGCGACACGCAACGGGGCGATGCCAGGAGGCAAACGCATGCGCTGGCGAATTGCCGCGGCAGAATGACGCGGGGTGATACATCCCGCTATACTCCGCCGATGATTCCACTCTCCATACTTGATGTTACCGCTGTTCCCGAGGGCAGCACCACCGCGGACGCATTGCACAACGCGCGCGATCTGGCGCAGCACGCGGAGCGCTGGGGCTATCACCGCCTGTGGGTTGCCGAGCATCACAACATGCAGAGCATCGCCAGCGCGGCAACGTCCATCGTGATTGCGCACCTGGCCAATGCCACCACCTCGATACGCCTCGGTTCGGGTGGCATCATGCTGCCCAACCACGCGCCGCTGGTGATTGCCGAGCAGTTCGGCACGCTGGCCACGCTGTTTCCGGGCCGTATCGACCTGGGCCTGGGGCGCGCGCCGGGTACGGATCCGCGCACGGCGCAGGCCCTGCGCCGCAATATGAACAGCAGCGTCGATAACTTTCCCAATGACGTCCTCGAACTGCAGTACTACCTGAAGCCGGCGCAGCCCGGGCAGGCGGTGGTCGCCACCCCTGGCGCCGGCACCGAGGTGCCGCTCTGGATTCTGGGGTCCAGCCTGTACGGTGCCGAGCTGGCGGCGATGCTGGGCCTGCCGTTTGCGTTTGCCTCACACTTCGCTCCCGCCTATATGGAACAGGCGATAGCGCTTTACCGGAAAAAGTTCGAACCCTCGGAACAGCTGGACAAACCCTACGTGATGCTGGGCTACAACGTGTTTGCGGCGGATACCAATGACGAGGCGCAGGTGCTGCAGACTACGATGATGCAAACCTTCGTGCGTCTGCGTCGCGGCACCCAGGGCAAACTCGCGCCGCCGCAGGCGGGCTACTTCGACACGCTGACGTCCCAGGAGCAGCACATGCTGACGGACATGCTGCGCTGCTCGGCAGTGGGTGATCGCAACACCGTTGCGGAGGCCATGGGGGCCTTTGTTGCCGCGACGGGTGCCGATGAATTGATGCTGATGTCATCCATCCACGACCACCAGCAGCGGCTCAGGTCCTTCGAGATCGCTGCCACGGCGTTTGGTTAGTCTTTCCACCCGGGCGCGCGCAATGCACAGCTTCTTCTGGCGCTTTATAGCGGTTATCGCACTGCTGCTGGCGGCGGTGGGTATCCTCTTGCCCATCATGCCCACAGTGCCCTTCCTGCTGGTCGCCACCTGGGCCGCGTCCCGCGGCTGGCCGGAACTCAATGACTGGCTGCTCAAGCACCCGGACTACGGGCCGCACATCATTGCCTGGCAGGACAACGGTGCCGTCTCCCGACGCGCAAAATGGCTGGCAACGCTGATGCTGGGCGGTAGCACCACCTTGCTGTGGCTATCCGGAGCGCCGGTCATGTTTGCCGCTATCATCACTACGGTCTTTGTGGTGGTGCTCACCTGGCTCTGGTGGCGCCCGGAGCCGTGAGCGATGAGCGAGGCCAGGTTGACGGTTCCCGACTGCGCCGCTTCGGTCAGCGTCTGGTTCAGTCCCGGCACGCGCTCTGGGGGCTGACGCTGGCCTCGTTTCTGGAGTCCACAGTTGTGCCGATTCCCCTGGAGGCGCTGCTGATTCCCTTGATGCAGGCCAGGCGACATCAGTTGTTTCTGCTTGCCCTGCTGTCCCTGATCGGCTGTTTGCTGGGCGCCAGTGTCGGGTATGGCGTCGGCTTGTGGTTCTTCGACGCTCTCGGTGATCAGCTGCTTGAGTGGTTCGCCAACCCGGATCAGTTCGAGCGTGCACGTATGGCGATGGCCGACCACGGTTTCTGGTTTGTGCTGAGCGTAGGCGTGACGCCGGTACCTTTCCAGATGGCGATGCTGGTCGCGGGTGCCACCGGTTATTCCTTCGCGCTGTTTATGCTGGCCTCTGCGCTGGCCCGCGGCCTGCGCTACTTCGGACTCGCTCTGCTGGTTTACTGGGCAGGTGATCAGGCGGAGACGCTATTCCGCCGGCATGCGCGCTGGGTTTCTGTGGCCGCTGTGGTTCTGGTGATTGCAGTTTTCCTATGGGTTTGAGGGAAGCGGGTGGCAACATACCAGTAATGGAAACCAGATGCATTGCAGGGCAACGTTTGCGGAAGTTTGCCGCAGTGAATACGGCGCTGATACATTTGACCGTTACCGCAGATGTGCCATCCACTTCGATAAACAACCACCAAGAAGAAAATTAATGCGTCAAAAGGGAAAGATTCGGTCATGGAATGACGAGAAGGGTTTTGGATTCATTGAGCCGATGACGGGCGAGAAAGATGTCTTCTTGCATATTTCTGCATGTGGCCAGAGCAGTCGCCGTCCCGAGGTAGGCCAGATCGTTACGTATGAGGCAGGTGTAGACAGGCAAGGTCGTTCTCGAGCCGCGCACGTCTTGCTCCCTGGTGCGAAGCGGCGTAACCGCAAGAACAGTCGCAGTGTCACTTTTCCGCTGCTGGCAGTCGGGGCGTTCTTCATTGCGGCGGCGACAATGCTAGCCCCGGTTTTCCTGCTCGCATACGTGTTCGTGAGTGCTCTGACATTTGCCGTGTATGGGCTGGATAAATCAGCGGCTCGCAGCGGCAGGTGGAGGACATCTGAGCATACCTTGCACTGTCTGGCCTTTCTGGGAGGGTGGCCGGGAGCTGTTCTCGCTCAGAGATTTTTTCGACACAAGTCCAAAAAGTCGTCATTCAGAGTGACATTCTGGGTGACGGTGATATTTAACATCCTCATCGTTCTTTGGTTATCAACAATCGAGATCAACCTCTCAGGGCAAGCATGGATAAAGCCCGCATGAGTTGACCCAAGCACCCCAATTCGCGCCGTTAGAGGGCGCCGCAAAGTAGGAATACTCGGGTCGGCTCGCTCAATATACCCGCTTCTCTAGACCCCCACCGGCTCCCGATACGCATCAATGCTCGGGCAGGAACACACCAGGTTGCGGTCGCCGTACACGTTGTCTACCCGGTTTACCGGCGGCCAGTATTTGCGCTGGCGCAGTGAGGGCAGGGGGTAGGCAGCCTGTTCCCGGGTGTAGGCGTGGTCCCAGCGCTCGGCGGTGACATCCAGCAGGGTGTGCGGGGCGTTGCGCAAGGGGTTGTCCTCGGCGTCCAGGCGGCCTTCTTCCACCGCGCGGATTTCTTCGCGGATGGCGATCATGGCGTCGCAGAAGCGGTCCAACTCCGCCAAAGACTCGGATTCAGTCGGCTCGATCATCAAAGTGCCTGCGACCGGGAATGACATCGTGGGCGCGTGAAAGCCGAAGTCCACCAGACGCTTGGCGATATCCTCTTCGGAAATGCCGCTGGCTTCCTTCAGCGGACGAATGTCCACGATGCACTCGTGTGCCACGGTACCGTTGCGGCCTGTGTAGAGCACGGGGTAGTGATCTTTCAGGCGGTGCGCAATGTAGTTCGCACTCAAAATGGCCACGCGGGTGGCCTGGGTCAGGCCCTCGGCGCCCATGAGCGCAATGTAGGCCCAGCTGATCGGCAGGATGGAGGCGCTGCCCCAGGGCGCTGCGGACACCACGTCGTTGCTTTCCGGCAGCCCGGGTACCGGCACCACCGGGTGCGACGGCAGGAAGGGCTGCAGGTGCGCGCCCACCCCGATCGGCCCCATGCCGGGGCCACCGCCGCCGTGGGGAATGCAGAAGGTCTTGTGCAGGTTCAGGTGCGACACGTCGGCGCCGAACTTGCCGGGAGAGGCGAGGCCCACCAGGGCGTTGAGATTGGCGCCGTCCACATACACCTGGCCACCGTGACGGTGCACGATGTCGCAGACATCGACCACGGTCTCTTCAAACACGCCGTGGGTGGAGGGGTAGGTGATCATGATGGCCGCGAGCTCATTGCTGTACTGCTCGGCGCGGGCGCTGAGGTCGTCGAGGTCGACGTTGCCATCGGCATCGCACTCCACAATGACCACGCGCATCCCGGCCAGCGCGGCACTGGCGGGGTTGGTGCCGTGGGCCGAGGAGGGGATCAGGCACACGTCGCGCTGGTCGTCGCCGCGGCTCTCATGGTAGCGGCGAATCGCCAGCAGCCCGGCGTACTCGCCCTGCGAACCCGCGTTGGGCTGCAGTGAAATGGCATCGTAACCGGTGCACTCTTTCAGCATGTGCTCCAGCTCCGCGAGCAGCTCCCGATAGCCTTCGGTCTGGTCGGCGGGGGCAAACGGGTGGATGCCGGCGAACTCCTGCCAGGTCACCGGCAACATCTCCGTGGTGGCGTTGAGCTTCATGGTGCAGCTGCCCAGCGGAATCATCGCCTGGTTGAGGGCGATATCGCGGGATTCCAGGCGGCGCATGTAGCGCAGCATTTCGGTCTCGGAGTGGTAGTCGTTGAACAGAGGGTGCTGCAGGTAATCCACCGCGCGCTGCAATGGCTGGGGAATGCCTGAGGCGGGGGCGGGTTGCTCGCGGCAGGGGTTGGCGGGCTCTTTGCCCGTCATGACGGCGAGCAAACGGTCCACGTCCTCGGCCGTGGTGGTTTCATCCAGCGCTATGCCCAGCGTGTGCGTGCCGATAATCCGCAGGTTCATGCCGGCGTCCAGAGCCCGCTGCAGGATGGCCTGCTGCCGGTCCCCCACGCTGATGGTCAGCGTGTCGAAATAGGCGTCGTTGTCTGCCGGCAGTCCCGCTGCCTGCAGGCCGCTGGCCAGCACAGCGGTGAGGTAGTGGATGCGCTCGGCGATGCGCCGCAAGCCCACCGGGCCGTGGTACATGGCGTAAAACGCCGCCATGATGGACAGCAGCGCCTGGGCGGTGCAGATGTTACTGGTGGCCTTCTCCCGGCGGATGTGCTGCTCGCGGGTTTGCATGGCCATGCGCAGCGCCTCGTTGCCGTGGCGATCGATGGAGACGCCGATGATGCGTCCGGGTGTAGACCGTTTGAAGGCATCCCGGGTGGCGAAAAAGGCGGCGTGTGGCCCGCCGAAACCCATCGGCACGCCAAAGCGCTGGGAATTGCCCACCACCACATCGGCGCCCTGTGCGCCGGGTGACTTCAACAGCAACAGGGACATCAGGTCCGCGGCCACGGTGACCAGCGTGCCGGCGTCGTGCGCCCTGGCGATGAGGGGCTCCAGGTCGCGCACATGACCGTAGGTGCCGGGGTATTGCAGCAGCAGGCCAAAGGCCTCGGTGCTGCCGGCGAGCTGCGCGGGGTCGCCGACCACCACGTTGATATCCAGAGCCTCTGCACGGGTGCGGACCACGGCGATGGTCTGGGGATGGCAGTCCTCGGCGACAATAAACGTGCTGCTGCGGTTTTTCTTGTTCACCCGCTGCAGCAGGGTCATGGCCTCTGCGGCGGCGGTGCCCTCGTCCAGCATCGACGCATTCGCCAGTTCCATGCCGGTGAGGTCCATGATGGCCTGCTGGAAGGTGAGCAGCGCTTCCAGGCGCCCCTGGGAAATTTCAGGCTGGTAAGGGGTGTAGGCGGTATACCAGCCCGGGTTCTCCAGCACGTTGCGCTGGATGACGGCCGGTGTGTAGGTGTCGTGGTAGCCCGTGCCGATGTAGGACTTCAGCACACGGTTCTTGCCGGCAATGGCGCGCAACCGTGCCAGCACTGCCTGCTCCGTCTGCGGTGCGGCAAGGTCCATGGGGGCCTGGTTGCGAATACGCGCCGGCACCGTGGCGTCAATCAGGGCCTCGAGGCTGTCGAAGCCAAGTGTTCGTGCCATCTCTGCCTGCTGCGCCGGCGTGGGCCCGATGTGGCGTCCCAGAAACTCCTGGGAATGTTCCAGTTCAGACAGCGAAGGACGGGTCATGGCGGCTCCGGGGCGGGCGTGGCAGCAGGGTGTGAAGGAAGGCGCGAATGGTAGCAGCCGGGCACCCGAGCGGCAATATTCTGTACCCCTTGTGACCAGTCTGGCACACTGCCGGGCACCGTTATCTGCCACGCGATCAGGAGACTGTATGGAACAGGTAAACCCCGAGACTCTGGGCCTCAACGCCGCACAGCTGGCGCGCATTGGAGAGCATCTGCGCGGGCGCTACATCGAGCCCGGCAAGCTGCCGGGCAGCATTACGCTGGTTGCCCGCTACGGTCGCGTGGGGCTGCTGGATGTGGCGGGGCTCAGCGATCTCGAGCGCGACACGCCGATGCGCGAGGACACCATCTTCCGCATCTACTCCATGAGCAAGCCGATTACCTCGGTCGCCCTGATGATGCTTTACGAGCGCGGGCTGTTTTCGCTGGAGGACCCGGTACACCGCTTTATCCCGGAGTGGCGCAACCTGGCGGTGCGCACCGCCGGTGCGTTTCCGCTGTTTGCCACGGCCCCCTGCGAGCGGCCCATGACCATCCGCGACCTGCTGCGGCATACCTCGGGCCTGACCTACGATTTTCTTCGCGAGACCAACCTGGACTACGCCTACCGCAAGCTGCAGGTTGGCAACCCGGCGCCGGGCTACACGCTGAAGCACATGATCGAGCAGCTGGCACAGCTGCCGCTGGAGTTCTCGCCCGGAACGCGCTGGAACTATTCTGTGGCGACCGATGTGCTGGGCTACCTGATTGAGGTGATCAGCGGCCAGTCACTGCCGGATTACCTGCAGGAGCACCTGTTCGGCCCGCTGGGCATGGTGGACACCGCTTTCAACGTCGCACCCGACAAGGTGCACCGGCTGGCCTCCTGCTATGAGCGCGACGCGGCGAAAAAGCTGGTGTGCAACGACGACGGCCAGGCCAGCCAGTTCCGCGACAGGGAGTTCTACTCGGGCGGCGGCGGGCTGCTGTCGACCGTCGGGGACTACTTCCGTTTCTGCCAGATGCTGCTGCAGGGGGGCACGCTGGATGGCGTGCGCATTCTGGGCTCGCGCACCCTGGACTACATGACGGCCAATCATCTGCCCGGCGATGTCGATCTTGAGCAATACGCGATGGGCAGCTTCAGCGAAACCGAATACGAGGGCGTCGGCTTCGGGTTGGGGTTCGCCAACAAGATGGACCCGGTGAAAAACGGCAACCTGGCCTCTCTGGGCAGCTTTTTCTGGGGCGGTCTGGCCAGCACGCTGTTCTGGGTGGACCCGGAGGAAGAGCTGGTGGTGATCTTCATGACCCAGCTTATGCCGTCGAGCACCTTCAACCTGCGCGGGCAGCTGGAATCCATGGTCTACGCCGCGCTGGACTGAGCCGCGGCGGCTGCGCTAGGCTCCGGGGGTCGCATAACAAAAACGAGACCCTGGAGGTTTACATGACAATCCTGCGCAGCGTCCTCTCCCTGTCTTTGCTGGCGGGCCTGACGGCCTGCTCTGATGGCACCGACACCAGCCCCGCACCCCCCGAGCCACCGCCGATCAGCATCGCGACTCCCAACGCCGACCGTTGCGAGATGCTCGACACCGATAACTGCATGTTCCCCTGGCCCAGCGATGTGTTCACGGTGGCCGATGACAGCCTCGACACCGGACGCCGGGTAAACCTGAGCCAGGCCTCAATGCCCGCCAACCGCCGCGGCGACCGGGTGGACCCCAGCGAGTGGAACCGCAATGACGGCTTCTCGCCGTCGCAGATGATCCTCGCACAGGTTCCCGACGTGGACCTGGCGCAGACCGGCGCACCACCGATTACGGATCTGTCCGCCGCCACGGCGCCGGATTCGCCGGTGGTGGTGATCCGCGCCAGCACCGGCGAGCAGCACCTGGTGTTCGCCGAGCTTGACGCCAACACCGATGACCCCGCAGAACAGATGTTCATCATCCGCCCGATGGTGCAGTTCGAGCGCGGCGAGCGCTATATTGTGGCGCTGCGCAACCTGCGTGACAGCAACGGTGACCTGTTGCCGGCGCCCGAGGTGTTCCGCGCCTTTCGCGACGACATCCTGACCGACAACGCGGCCATCGAGGAGCGCCGTCCGGCCATGGAGGCGATGTTCAGCGAGCTGCAGGAGGCGGGCGTCGAGCGCAGCGAACTCTACCTGGCCTGGGACTTCACCGTAGCCAGCGTGCGCAATATCACTGAACGCCTGCTGCATATCCGTGACGAGGCCTTTGCCGACCTGGGCGCAGCGGCCCCCGACTACGCCATCAGCACCGTGACCGACTACGCACCCTGCGACCCGGCAGGCTGCGCCGACGGCCAGGACGAGCAGATTGCGCGGGAAATCGCCGGCACGTTTTTTGTGCCGAACTTCCTCAATTCCGACGACGGCGCGCCGGGTTCAGCCTTCCACTACGCCACGCCGGACGATGGCCTGCCGGACCGGCTGAACGGCGACAGCCTGTTTGCCGCCAACTTCGTGTGCCGCATTCCCCGCTCGGTGGCGGAGGATTTCAGCCAGCTACCCAAGGCGCAGGCGCGGCCCTCGCTCTATGGCCACGGTCTGCTCGGCAGCGCCAACGAGGCACGCGGTGGCACACGGCAGAACGTCGACATCATGGCGCTGGATCACCAGATGATGTTCTGTGCGACGGACTGGGCGGGTTTCGCCAATGCTGACGTGCCGTTTGCGATTCAGGTACTGCAGGACTTCAGCCTGATGCAGGCATTCTTCGACCGCCAGCAGCAGGGCCTGCTGAATTTCATGTTCCTCGCCAGGCTGTTGAAGAGCGACGCTGGTTTTGTTGCCGACCCCGCCTTCCAGGCCGCTGGCCAGCCGGTGTTTGACAACAGCACCGTGTATTACGACGGCAACAGCCAGGGGGGTATTCTCGGTGGCGCGTTGATGGGCGTGATCCAGGATGTGACCCGCGGTGTGCTCGGGGTCCCCGGCATGTCCTACAGCTTTCTGCTGCGCCGCAGTGTCGACTTCAACGCCTTCACCCCGTTTTTCAGCGGCAGTGGCACCGGCGCTGATGGCGGCGGCTACCCCAGCGTGAAAGACCAGAGCTTCCTGCTGTCCATGGCGCAGATGCTGTGGGACCGCGCGGAGTCCAGCGGCTACGCGGTGCATATCGAACAGCACCCGCTGCCCAACACGCCGCAGCACGCAGTACTACTGCAGGTGGCCTATGGTGACCATCAGGTGAGCATGTGGTCTGCGGAGTTCATGGCGCGCAGCATCGGTGCCCGGTTGCGGATTCCGGCACTGGAGACAGGGCGTCACCCTGACAGCAACCCCTACGTGGGGCTGGAAGCTGTGCCGGCGGGAGACTTTACCGGTTCGGTGTTGACTCTGTGGGACGATGGCCCGGTGGAGGGTGGTGCACTGGAGGGTGGCACGGCGCCGCCACCGATCACCAATACGCCGCCGGTCGAGCCGGACTTCGGTAACGACCCGCACAGCCTGCCGCGCCGGGAACCCGCTGCCCAGGCGCAGAAATCGGCGTTCCTGCGTCCGGAGGGTGAGGGCCGCTTTGTGGATACCTGCGCGCCGGACCAGCCCTGCTTCACCAACGGCTATACGCCGGGCGGCTGACTTGCCAATGGCGCGTGCGGCTCAGGTCGCGCGCGCTGCGGCCTCGCCGTAAAGGATGTCCACGATGATGAAGTGCTGCTCACCTGCCGGGCTCTGCAGGCGCACCTCATCATCAAGACGCTTGCCGAGCAGGCTGCGGGCCAGCGGGGAGTCCATGCTCAGCTTGCCGGCCGCGAGGTCGAATTCGTCCGGGCCGACGATGCGGTAGCGGCGTTCGGCGCCGGCCTCGTCTTCCAGCGTTACCCAGGCGCCAAAGAACACCTTGCCGGTGTCGGCCGGTACGCGGTCCACCACGGTCAGTTCCTCCAGCCGCTTGCTGAGGAAGCGCACGCGCGAGTCGATTTCCCGCAGCCGGCGCTTGCCGTAGATGTAGTCCCCGTTTTCCGAACGGTCACCATTTTTTGCCGCCTCATGGACCACGTCGGTGACCTGTGGGCGCTCCACTTTCCACAGCTGGTGCAGCTCCGCGCGCAGCACCGCCTCGCCCTCGGGCGTGATGTAGGGCGATCCGCGGCGGCGGGGTGGGCGATAACGGCTCATTGGGCATATTCTAACGGTGCGGCTTTCACTACACTAGCGTCCAGACCCTGTCAGGAAAGGAGCGTGTGACAATGAAAGCCTGGTTGATGGCAGCCCTGGTGGCATCGAGTGCCAATGGCGCGCTGGCGGCGTGCGTGGATGTGCAGGGCAACCTGCAGCAGGGTGGGCTGGTCTGGGGGCAGGCCGCGCCCGGTGCCCGGGTCCTGCTCGATGGCGATGCGCTGGATGTGCTGGCGGATGGCACATTTGTCGCCGGCTTCAGCCGTGATGCCGCGCCCAGCGCGGTGCTGCAGGTGGGCGACTGCCGCCAGACCCTGGAGATTGCGGCCCGCGAATACAATATCCAGCGCGTGGAGGGTGTGCCGCAGCGCACGGTCACGCCGCCGCCGGAGCAGCTGGCGCGCATCGCCCGTGAGCGCGAGCTGGTCAACGCCGCCAAGGCACAGCATCTGCGGCGCCCGGACCTGCTGGCCGGCGCCCTGGCCGGTTTCCACTGGCCGGTCGAGGGGCGCATCTCCGGGGTGTATGGCAGCCAGCGGGTGTACAACGGGCAGCCCGGCAGCCCGCACTACGGGGTGGATGTGGCGGTACCCACGGGCACCATCGTGCGCGCGCCCGCCGCCGGCGTGGTGACGCTTGCCGAGCCTGACCTGTTCTACTCGGGTGGCACCATCATCCTCGATCACGGCTATCGACTGTCGTCGTCATTCCTGCACCTGAGCAAGGTGAGCGTGCAGGTCGGGGACCAGATTGCGGTGGGGGATATCATCGGCGAAGTGGGCGCTACGGGGCGCGCCACGGGGCCGCACCTAGACTGGCGCATGTCCTGGCGCAATGCACGTATCGATCCGCAGCTGCTGGTGCCGCCGATGCGCGCCGCGCAGGCTCCCGCCGCGCCCTGAGGGCGGCGCGACCTGCGCGGCCGACGTGCCCGGCCTGCGGCATGTTACGGCCCGTAAAAATCCGTATAATGCAGGCCCTTTGTATGCCTCAGGACCGGTCATGATTGACGAGAAGCTGCTGAGTATTCTGGTGTGCCCCGTAACCAAGGCCCCGCTGGAGTACGACAAGGAAAAAGACGAGCTCATCTGCAAGGCCAGTGGTCTGGCCTACCCGGTGCGCGATGGCATTCCGGTGATGCTGGAGAGCGAGGCGCGCCAGCTCACCGCCGACGAGAAGCTGGGGTAGGGCAATGACGGAGACCATTTTCGGCAAGATCATCAGCGGCGAGATTCCCTCGGAGCGGCTCTACGAAGACGAGCACTGCATCGCCATCAACGACATCAACCCCCAGGCACCGGTGCATGTGCTGGTGATTCCGAAGCGGGCCATTCCGCGCCTTGTGGATGCGGCGCCGGATGACCAGGCCCTGCTCGGGCATCTGCTGCTCGCCGCCGGCAAGGTCGCGGAGCAGTTGGGCGTGGGTGAAGCTTTCCGCCTCATCATCAACAACGGTGCCGGCGCCGGCCAGACCGTATTCCACCTGCACCTGCATATCCTCGCGGGCCGCGGATTTGCTGAAGGACAGATGGCAGGGTTCCAATGAAAACAGGCGACATACGCGAAGCTTTCCTGGCTTATTTCGAGGCTCAGGGCCACACCCGGGTGCCCAGCAGTTCGCTGGTGCCGGGCAACGACCCCACACTGCTGTTCACCAATGCGGGCATGAACCAGTTCAAGGACACCTTCCTGGGCACCGAGCCGCGCGCCTATGTGCGCGCCACCAGCAGCCAGCGCTGCGTGCGTGCCGGGGGCAAGCACAACGACCTGGAAAACGTGGGCTATACCGCGCGTCACCACACGTTTTTCGAGATGCTCGGCAACTTCAGCTTCGGTGATTACTTCAAGCGCGAGGCCATTCAGTTTGCCTGGACGTTTCTCACGGAAACGCTGGGGCTGCCGCCCGAGCGCCTGTGGGTGACCGTGCATGTGTCCGACGATGAGGCCGCAGACATCTGGCTGCAGGAGATGGGTGTCAGTGCCGAGCGTTTCTCGCGCCTCGATGAGGACAACTTCTGGCAGATGGGCGACACGGGCCCCTGCGGCCCCTGTTCCGAAATCTTCTACGACCACGGCCCGCAGGTACCCGGCGGCCCGCCCGGCAGTGAGGGCGACGACCTCGACCGCTACATTGAAATCTGGAACCTCGTGTTCATGCAGTTCAACCGCGACCCCAGCGGCGAGCTGCACCCCTTGCCCAAGCCCTCGGTCGATACCGGTATGGGCCTGGAGCGCATTGCCGCCGTTATGCAGGGCGTGCACAGCAACTACGAAATCGACCTGTTCCAGGCCCTGATTCGCGCCGCCGCCGAGCAGCTCGGGGTCGACGACCTGGCACACAACTCCCTGCGGGTGATTGCCGACCACATACGTTCCTGTGCCTTCCTCATTGTCGATGGCGTGCTGCCGGGCAACGAGGGCCGGGGCTATGTGCTGCGCCGCATCATCCGCCGTGCCATACGTCACGGTAACAAGCTGGGCGCCAGCGCGCCGTTCTTCCACAAACTCGTCGCCACACTGGTCGCCGAGATGGGCGATGCCTACCCCGAACTGGCGAAGCTGCAGCCACAGGTGGAGAAAGCGCTGCTGGCCGAGGAAGAGCAGTTTGCCAAGACACTGGATAACGGCCTGCAGATCCTGCAGGACGCGCTCGCTGACATCAGCAGCGGCGTGATCCCCGGTGACGTGGTGTTCAAGCTCTACGACACCTACGGTTTCCCGGTTGATCTGACCAACGACATCGCACGGGAACGCGGCCTGGAACTGGATATGGCGGGCTACGAGGCCGCGATGGCGGCACAGCGCAGCCGGTCGCAGGAAGGCGGCAGCTTCAGGGTGGATTACAACGCCGTCCTCAAACTGGAAGGCAGCACCGAGTTTACCGGCTACGAGCAGGTGGAAGGCGAGGGCAGGGTGACGGCATTGCTCTGCGACGGCGCCGAGGTCGAGGTCCTGCAGCCAGATCAGCAGGGCGTGGTCGTGCTCGACTGCACGCCGTTCTACGCTGAATCCGGCGGTCAGGCAGGCGATACCGGCTACCTGCAGGCCGACGGTGTGCGGCTGGAAGTGACCGATACCACCAAGGCCCAGAGCCAGCACCTGCACCACGTCAAGGTGCTGCAGGGCAGCGTCAGGGTCGGCGACCGCCTGCACGCCAGCGTGGATGCCAGCGTGCGCCAGCGCACCCGCTTGAACCACTCGGCCACGCACCTGATGCACGCCGCCCTGCGCCGGGTGCTCGGCGAGCACGTAACGCAGAAGGGATCGCTGGTGGATTCCGAGCGCCTGCGGTTCGACTTCTCCCATTTCGAGGCCGTGACGCACGCGGAGCTGGCCGAGATCGCGGATCAGGTGAATGCCCAGATTCGCGCCAATACGCCGGTCAGCACCCGCCTGATGAACATGGACGACGCCATCGCGGCGGGCGCCATGGCGCTGTTTGGCGAGAAATACGGCGACGAAGTGCGCGTACTGACCATGGGTGAAGATGATTACTCGGTGGAGCTCTGTGGCGGCACCCACGTGGACCGCACCGGTGACATCGGGATGTTCCGTATCCTCTCCGAGTCCGGCATCGCATCGGGCGTGCGCCGTATCGAGGCGGTGACAGGCGCCGGTGCGCTGGCCTCCATCGCCCACACCGAGGCCCAGCTGGACGCGGTGTGCGACGTGGTGAAGGCCGGGCGCGATGCAGTGGCGGCGCGTGTGGGAGCCCTGCGCAATGAGAACCGTGAGTTGGAAAAAGAGCTCGCGCGGCTGAAGCAGAAGCTGGCCACGTCGGCCGGTGGCGACCTGACCACCCAGGCTGTCGAGGTGGCCGGTATCAAGGTGCTGGCCGCGAGTGTCGAGGGTGCCGATGCCAAATCGCTGCGCGATACCCTCGACCAGGTAAAGAACAAGCTGGGCAGTGCCGTGGTGCTGCTGGCAGCCGTAGATGGCGACAAGGTGGCGTTGGCGGCCGGCGTCAGCAAGGATCTGACCGACCGGGTCAGTGCCGGCAACCTGATGCGCGAATTCGCGGGGCGCCTGGGTGGCAAGGGCGGCGGCCGCCCGGACATGGCGCAGGGCGGTGGCAGCGATGTGGCCGGCCTGCCCGCGGCATTGGGTGCAGTGCCTGACTGGGTGGCGGAAACCCTGGCCCAGAACGCCTGACATGGCGCTGATCGTCCAGAAGTTCGGCGGCACCTCCGTCGGCAGTATCGAGCGCATTGAGCAGGTTGCCGATAAGGTGGCCCGCTTCCGGGCCGACGGCCATCAGGTGGTTGTGGTGGTGTCGGCGATGAGCGGCGAAACCAACCGCCTGCTGGGCCTGGCGCGGGAGATCCAGCCACAGCCGCTGGCGCGTGAGCTGGACGTGTTGCTGTCCACCGGCGAGCAGGTGACCACCGCGCTGCTCAGCATGGCACTGAACCAGCGCGGTATCGCCGCCAAATCCTATACCGGCAGCCAGGTGCGTATCCTTACCGACGATGCACACACCAAGGCGCGCATCCGCGACATTGATGACAGCCGCCTGCGGGCAGACCTGGCGGCCGGCTTCGTGCTTGTCGTAGCCGGTTTTCAGGGGGTGGACGAGCAGGGCAACATCACCACGCTCGGGCGCGGCGGATCGGATACCACCGCTGTCGCGCTGGCGGCGGCTCTGCAGGCGGACGAATGCCAGATCTACACCGATGTGGATGGGGTCTATACCACCGACCCGCGAGTGGTCGACGATGCACGCCGCCTGGATCGCATTACCTTCGAGGAAATGCTGGAAATGGCCAGCATGGGCTCCAAGGTGCTGCAGATTCGCTCGGTGGAATTCGCCGGCAAATACAAAGTTCCGCTGCGGGTGCTGCACAGCTTCAAGGACGGCCCCGGTACCCTCATCACGCTGGAGGATGCGTCTGTGATGGAAACCCCGACAATTGCCGGTATCGCCTTCAACCGCGATGAGGCCAAACTCACCATCCTCGGCGTGCCGGACATGCCCGGTGTGGCCTACCGCATACTGGGTCCCATCGGTGAGGCAAACATTGAGGTCGACGTCATTCTGCAGAACGTGGCCGAGGACAACACCACCGACCTGACCTTCACCGTTGGTCGCGCCGATCTGCCGCGCGCCCAGGCCGTGCTGGAACAGGTGGCGGCAGACCTCAATGCGCGCGAGGTGCGTGCTGACAGCCGCATCGCCAAAGTGTCGATCGTGGGCGTGGGCATGCGCTCCCACGCCGGCGTGGCCAGCACCATGTTCCGCGCGCTCTCCGAGGTGGGAATCAACATCCAGATGATCACGACATCGGAAATCAAGATTTCCGTGATCATTGAGGAAAAATTCATGGAGCTGGCGGTCCGCGCCCTGCACTCGGCCTTTGAACTCGACCAGGCGCCCCCCGCGACTATTGCAAAGTGATACAAACCCGCAGTTGCGTTTTCCCCAATCTAGGCTAACACTTAGGGTTCAGCAGCGCATGGTTAGCGCCGCCCGGAAGCGCGCTGGCGGGCGACAGGAGGCAAGGAGTTATGCTCATACTGACCCGCCGGGTCGGTGAATCACTGATGGTTGGCGACGACATCACGATCACCGTGCTGGGCGTCAAGGGCAATCAGGTGCGCATCGGGGTGAACGCCCCGAAAGATGTCGCAGTTCACCGTGAAGAAATCTACAATCGCATCCAGGAGGGTGACGAGGCAGCGGCCCCGGAGGACGACTCCCGGGAGTAACCCGCACCCCCTGTTTCCCTGCACAGGAGTGCGTCCTGCATGATGCGTTGTTTTCGCCCCCTTGCCGTTCTGGCATTGTTGATGGTTGCCGGCTGCCAGACGCCGGCATTCCCTCCCGCCGCTCCCGCGAACGAACCACAGGGTGAGGCCGCAGTACCGGCCCGCCCACCAGTACCTGTGGTCCCACCCGCGGGCTACGCGGTGGAAATACTCCGCAGCCCTTACGGTGTACCGCATATTACTGCAGCAGATTTTGCCAGCCTCGGTTACGGTGAGGGCTATGCTGCGGCCGAAGACCATGTCTGCAATATCAGCCATGCCTTGCTGGCCGCACGCGGTGAGCTGGCGCGCTATCTGGGCCCCGGTAAAGAAGGCGCGAACGTCGCCAGCGATGCGGTCGTCGCCGCGCTGGACATTCGCAGCCAGGCCGTAGCGGCGCTTGCGCGGCAGGACGACGACAACCGCGCCTGGCTGCGCGGCTATGCGGATGGCTATAACCGCTTCCTGACGGAACACCCCGAGGGGCGTGTTGGATCCTGGTGCGATGGCGCCGCCTGGTTGCAGCCGGTTGCCGATAGCGACCTGATGGCGCGCATGGTGCTGATGGCGCAAACCCTGCCGCGCATGGCCGATGCGCTCGTGGCCGCGCAGCCCCCGGCTACAGCTCCGGCTCTGGCACAACGCGTGGTGAGCCAGCAGCGACTTGCGCGCGCGGCGGACGCCGCTGCCTTGCAGGGCATGGGGTCCAACGCCTGGGCATTCGGCAAGGCGCGCAGTGCGAACGGCCGCGGCCTGCTCCTGGGCAATCCGCACTATCCCTGGTACGGCGACAACCGCTTCTGGGAAAAACACCTGACCATCCCCGGCAAGCTGGATGTGTATGGCGGGCATCTGCTCGGCGCGCCGGGCGTGGCGATCGGCTTCAATCGCGGCGTGGCCTGGAGCCATACCGTGTCTGCCAGCCAGCGTCTGGTGTTCTACCGCCTGCAACTGGTGCCGGGTAAGCCCACGGTCTACCGCTATAACGGCGAAGAGCGCGCCATGCGTGAAGTGGCCGTGTCCGTGCCGGTCCTGCAGGCGGATGGCAGCCTGCAGCCTGAAGCCCATACCCTGTATTTCAGCCACTACGGGCCGATGCTCACCCTGCCAGGTATGCCCTGGGACGCCAGTGTTGCCTTCACCGCGCGGGACGCCAACGTCGGCAACGACGCCCTGTTGTCGCAGTGGCGGGACATGAACCTGGCGACTGACATGGACAGTTTCATTGCCGCACACAAACGCTGGAACGCCATGCCCTGGGTCAACACCATTGCGGCGAGCGCCGATGGCCGCGCCGTTTACCTCGACAACTCCACGGTGGGGCGGTTGAGTGACGAGGCGATTGCCCTCTGGCGCCAGCAGCTCAAGAATGACGCGCTGACGGCGAAGGTGTACGACAGCAAGGGCTTTGTACTGCTCGACGGCAGTGACCCTAGGTTCGAATGGGTGGAGCAGGGCGACGCACCGATTCCCGGTACCGAGCCCTTCGAGAGGCGGCCCCTGCTGGAGCGCGAAGACTACGTGTTCAACGCCAACGACAGCTACTGGCTGAGCAATGTCAGCGCGCCCCTCACCGGGTATTCGCCGTTGTATGGCCCGGAGGCCACTGCCCGCAGTCTGCGCACACGCATGAACGCGCAGCTGATTGAAGAGGGCGCGTTCACCCTTGCGCGCATGCAGGAACTCCTGTTCGACAACGAGAGCCTGGCGGCGCTGCTGCTGGTGCCCCCCTTGCTGGAAGCCTGCAGCGCGGCGGCGGACCTGGCTGACGCCTGTGCGGCGTTGCGCGGTTTCAACGGCCGTTTCGATCTCGACAGCCGGGGTGCTGTGCTGTTCAGGGAATGGCTGACAGGCTACACCTACGAAGACTGCCTGCGTCAGGGTGACCTGTTTGCCGTCCCCTTCGATGCAGCGGCACCGGTCACCACCCCCAATACCCTGGCTGACAGCGACCTGGCTATGCAAAAACTTGCACATGCCGCGGCTGTCCTGGCGTCGGCAGGCTACCCCCTGGATGCGCCCCTGCGAGAAGCCCAGTTTGCCTACCGCGGTGAGCGCGGGATCCCGGTTCACGGTGGGAACCGCTACGAGGGTGTGGCCAACCTGATGGTGTCCGACATTCCTCATCACCCCATCGCCCAGTTGACGCCCACGCCGATTGACGGCAGCAGGTTGCTTACCGACGCTGGCTACCCGGTGGTGCACGGTAGCAGCTTTATTCTGACCGTCGGCTTCGAGGACAGCGGCCCGGTCGCCGAAGCCCTGCTCACTTACAGTCAGTCCGGTGATCCGGCCTCACCGCATTTTACCGACCAGACCGAGCTGTACCGCAATAAACAGTTCCGCCCGGTGCTGTTCCAGCGGCAGGACGTGGAGGCGGCTGCGCAGTCGCGCATCACACTCACTGCGCCTCGATAATCGCCCCGTTGCAGCGGCAAGCCTTTGAAATTGCGATCAGTGTGGGGTATGATGCGCGCCGTTCCTGAGGGGCTGCCGACGCGCAGCGACCACCCCGGGTACGGTCTGTACGGAGAGGTGGCCGAGTGGCTGAAGGCGCGCCCCTGCTAAGGGCGTATAGGGTAAAACCTATCGAGGGTTCGAATCCCTCTCTCTCCGCCATATCCCCAGCAAGGCGGCTCTCCCCAATTAACGGGGGATAGACCGGTTCTCACTAAACTCGATTGATGATGCCATCGGAACGCCGCACCGCCCAGCCACAGTGGGTTAAGGCCCTCAATCTTGCTCCAAATACTTTGCTTTGCGCTCGGCGTCACAGCTTGTTTAGCCGCACTAAGCACAGATGCACCACTTTTGTACTATCTTATAGCGATGTGCGGCCGCTTCAACATCACCCATATGCCCGGCCTGCAGGGATTGCTGCAGCGTCTGGATATTGATCTTGAGCTTCCGGAACCCCGCTACAACGTGGCGCCGACGGAGGACGTGGTGCTGTTGCGTGAGGGGCGTGCGGATAGCGCCCGCTGGTGGTTGGTGCCCTCCTGGGCGAAAGAGGTAAGCACCCGGTACAGCATGTTCAATGCCCGCGCCGAGTCGCTGGCCAGCAGCCCTGCGTTCAAACACCCGTTCCGGCAGCAGCGGGGCATCGTGCCGATGTCCAGTTTTGTCGAGTGGCGTGTGGAGAACGGCGGCAAACAGCCCTGGGTGATTACCAACGCTGCGCAGACCATCGCCGTGGCCGCGCTCTGGGATGTGTGGGAGGGCGGTACCGAGCCGCTGCTGTCCTGCACACTGGTGACGACGGAGGCCGCAGCGGCTTTTCGTCCGTGGCACAGCCGGATGCCGGTGATGCTGACGCCGCAGGAATGCACACAGTGGATGGATAACCGCAGGCCCATCGACCCGCGTGACCCGATGCTGGCGCCGACGCTCAAGTTTGACCTGACGCTGTACCCGGTCAGCCCGGCTGTCGGCAGCGCGCGTCGGAAAGAGGCCACGCTGTTTCGTCCCATAGATCAAGCGATCACCTTGCCGACGTCAGCTTCAGCTGCCAACGCTTGACCCGCATCGCTCAGGCCTTTTATTCTCAACGATATTTAATAATCGCTGCTAAAAATATTCGATAGGCTCATTGGTGTCCCGAGCCCGGCGTTTACGGCGCATTTCCGGAAACCGACCGTTCCTGTGCGCGCGGGTGCCCGATGGATGCGTCAATTCATCTTTTGAGGAATGATGATATGAATAATAAAACCCTGATTTCTGGCGGAATGGTTGTTGATGGCACCGGCGCCCCCGCGTTTGCGGCGGATGTGCGCGTCCGTGACGGGCGCATTGTCGAGGTGGCGAGTGGCCTGCAGCCCGAGGGCGATGAACAGGTTGTAGACGCCAGTGGCTGCTATGTGTCGCCGGGCTTTATCGAAACCCACACCCACTTCGATGCAAACATGTGGTGGCAGCCAGATCTCGATCCGCTACCCGGCTATGGTGTGACCACCACCATTCTCGGTAACTGCGGCTTTACCGCAGCGCCGGTCTCCGATGACCCGGCAGTGCGCAGGGAGATGATCAACATCTTCTCCTTCTTTGAAGACATCCCTGTGGCACCCTTCCTGGAGCATTTGCCCTGGGACTGGCGCAGCTGGCCGGAGTACAAGGCGTCCATGACCAGCAAGGTCAGGGTTCCCGCCAACTATGGTGCTTTTGTTGGCCACCTCGCGATCCGTCTGGCCGTGATGGGCATGGACGCCTGGGAGCGCGTCGCAACGGCTGAGGAGGTGCAGCGCATGTGTGCGATGTTGGACGAGGCCCTGGCCGCTGGTGCCCTGGGCATGTCGTCCAACCTGCTGGACCACGATGGCCAGGACCGTCCGGTGCCAACCCTCAGAGCGGATGACGCCGAGTGGCAGGCGCTGTTGGATGTGCTGGCGAAGTATCCAGGTGCCACGCTGCAGGTGATCGTCGATACCTTCATGCGCAAGACGGCCCCGGATTCCATTGCGCGCATTGACCGCTTGATCGGCGATCGCCCGATTCGCGCGCAGGTGGCAGGCATGGCGCCGACCCTGACGTTTCAGAAAGACATCGAGGACAAGGTCGGCCCCCTGCGTGAGCGCTTCAAGCGCGAGGGGCGGGATATCCGGGCAGGCTTTGCCCACGTGCCCCCGACCAGTGTTATCAGCATCAAGAAGTCGCTGATTTTTGCCCAGTCCAATGACTATGTCTGGCACGAGGTGGTGCTGGCGGAGAGCGAGGAAGAGAAGCTCGAGCTGCTGCAGGACGCGGATTGGCGCGAACGCGCGCGGGCCAGCTGGGACGAGAAAGTCTGGAAGCATTCGCCCTTCGCCAACCCCCAGAGCCTGCTGCTGATCAACTCGGAAAACGGCGTGGGCCCGGTGGATATCTCCCTCGCCGACTATGCGCAGCAGCTGGGGGTGCATCCCTCCGATGCCATGGCCGAATGGCTGGTAAAGAACTCTGTCCACTCCACGGTGCACATGGCGCCCTTCCCGCAGGACGAGCAGATGGTGGTGCGGCTGATCAAGGATCCGTGGACGGTTCCCAACATCTCCGACGCCGGCGCCCACGGGCAGATGCTCTGTGGGGGCGGCGAAAACATTCGCCTGCTGAGCTACTACTGCCGGGAGAAGGGCTGGATCAGCGTGGAGGAGGCGGTGCACGCCCAGACCGGCAAGGTCGCAGACTTCTTTGGCCTGCAGGAACTGGGCCGGATCGAGGTGGGCCGACGCGCAGACATCACGGTGTTTAACCTTGAAGAGGTAGATCGACGGCCGATGAGGAAGGCCTTCGATGTGCCCGACGAAAACGGTGGCACCACCTGGCGCTTTACCCGTGACCCGGCGCCGATGCGCCTGACCATGGTCAACGGCGAGGTGACCTTTGCCGATGGCAAGTCCACAGGTGCCGTACCCGGCGAAATGCTTAGCCCGGCCGCGGCCTGAGGCGGCGCGTCTCCCCGGCAATGTGACGGAGTCACTGATGACAGACAAGAAAACACCCTACCTGATGAAAGGGGCCACGGCACCCACCTCCGCGAGCTCCATCCTGATCAGCTCTTCGAGGTACCTGAACGATGCGCGGGTGCGGGAAGGCATCGCCCTGCGCATGCTCGGACGCAACGGGCGCGACCTGCCCCCGACCTACAGCCTGCCCGCACTTTACGAAGCGCTGGGGGCAGTGGAGGATTACGAAGAGGTGCAGCGACTCTTCGACGAGGAAAAAAAGGTGAATCCGCGCTTCGCGGACTGGCTGTCGGAACGCTATCTCTCCACCATGGAGCGGGATGACTTCAGGCACTACCCGCCGGAGAGCGTGGGCGGCATCTACTACCGTTACCTGCACGACCGGCAGTTTGAACCCAACATCATCGAGTTGCACGAGCCGGAAAGCGACCTGGATTACTGGCAGATGCGCAGCTCCCAGATCCACGACGTCTTCGAGCACATTCTAGCGGCGGCACCCTTCGACATCATCAACGAAATGGTGCCCACGGCGATGAAAATCACCAATGTCCACAGCGTGCTCAGTCCGGGGCTCGCGGGCAAGTTGACCATCATCAACAGCACGCTCGTGTCGAGCCAGCTGATGCGCGCTACGCTGCACTACCCCGAGTGCATGACAGCTATCATCGAGCGCATGGAGCGCGGACTGTTGATCGGGCGAACGTCCGAGCCCTATTTCATGCTGAAATACGAGGACATTCTGCACCTGACCCCGGAGGCGGCGCGTGAAGTGATAGGTATGCGCAATGTGTTGGCGGTGGATTATCCGGAGCTGTCCAACGTAATCAGCGAGGGCGCGTACTTTGAGGAAATGGAAGAAGTGGAAGTGCGCGCGCGTCAGCGCGAAGCGCAAGAGGCGGTGTGAGCAATCATTGGGCCGCAGCAGCTTGCCAGCGGCCGTGACCACCCGCTTGTTACACAAACTTCAACAGTAATTCCGGCGTTGCGGTGAAGTCTCGCACGCTGCTTGACCGGTAGATCGCTTGCTTGACAATCTCCGGTGAGTAGCTGTAACACACATTGCCATTCCGGTGGTTTTCAACCGGCTCATTTGCCGTTCCGGGCACGTCGGCAAAGCGCCGCGCCTGTGCCACGAAATTACCGCGCTGCAACACCACCGCCGCCTCCAGGGCGTCGCCGCTGAAACAGTCTCGCGCCCAGCTGGAAAAGCCGCGGAAGAGAGTGTGCCCGGCTAACGGTTCCGGGCCTGCCAGCGCAAGGCCACTGGCGTACCACCGGTGCACGACCATGCCGTTACAGTGCACGCTGAGCTCCGAAACGCCGTCACGTTCATCGGTGACGGCGACATCGTATTGCCGGACAGCGGCACCACGCGGGATATGGTTGATCGCGAGTATGCAAAGGTCCAGCCAATGGGTGCAATTGCTTGTCGGGTCCGCGCGCCGGCTCAGTTGTGTGGCATCGCTGTGGATATCAGCGCCCACCAGCCGCTGCAATTGGGCGAGGGCGCCCGGGCAGGTGGAGAGGGGCGTGCGCAACGCATCGCCAGTGACCCGCGTGATACGCTGTCCATCGTGTTCAATGCACACGCGAAAGCCGTGGTTGTTGTCTTCCAATTCGGCAAGCATCGTGCCCTCACCGGGCACCAGCCGGATGCGGCGCCGATAGACTCCCGTACCGTAGTCGGGGTTGGTGATGGGCAGGTCTGGAATCGTCATTATTTCGTGATTACGCGCGCGGCGGCAGGCCGTGCAGCAGCGTCAGGAATTTAAGTTCAGTCCCGGCCCGGCGAAATTCAGACAGTGCCTGGTAGTCCGGGTCTGCGTACCAGGCCCGCGCCGCCGCTTCGCTGGGGAACTGGAACAACACCATGCGTCCCTCGCGGGGCTCCGGGCCCTCCAGGGTGTCTGGATTGTCATCGTAGGTGAAGAAGCTGCCACCGTGGCGCTTGAGAATCGGGAAGAAGCCTTTTTCGTATTTGCGGTATTCAGCGGCGTCATGAACGATAAAGTTGGCCACGATGTAGGCGGGTGCATCTGCCACGGTGATGTCCTCAATCAGATTGGAGAGAACACAGTACAGGGTTCGGGGTTTTGCCGCGAGACACAGGGGGTGGCACTATCATCAGGCAGGCTCACACATTTGAACTGGCGGACGCTTTCTGCCCGACTCGACTAGGTTAGCGGGGTCCAGTGCTCTAGATTGCCCGTGACGATGACAAAGAGACAGTGCACATGAGCAACTCAACAAGCCCTGACAGTGGCGTGATTGTCACCGGCGGTGCCTCCGGCATTGGTCTGGCGAGCGCCGAGGCGCTGGCGGAAGTGGGCCGCCCTGTGGCGATATGGGATATCAATGCAGAACGCAGCGCGACGGTCGCGGCCGATATCGCACAGCGCTTTGGCGTTGCGACGGTCGGGGTGGGCGTTGACCTCAGCCAGGTCGGCAATATCGCCCCCGCCCTGCAGCAAACCCGCGCGGCGCTGCCCCGCATCGGAGGTCTGGTGCACGCCGCCGGTATCTCATTGGCTGTTCCCGTCGAGGAATTGACCGAAGCGGCGTGGGATGCCGTGCTGAGCGTCAATTTGAAAGCCCTGCCGTTCATGGTGCAGCAGCTGCGCAGTGCGCTCGTGGAACAACCCGGCTCGGCGGTGGTCGGCATCGCGTCGATCAATGCGACGCTCGGCAATCACATGAACCCGGCCTACACGGCGTCCAAGGGCGGCATGCTGTCGCTGGTGCGCTCGCTGGCCGATGATCTGGCGCGCGATGGCATTCGCATCAATTCGGTAACGCCGGGCTACATCCTCACGCCGATGATGCAGCCGGTGGTCGACCACCTGGAGCCGGGACATTTCGAGCGCCCGGTGATGCTGGGCAGGATGGGCGCACCACGCGAAGTGGCGGCCGCGGTGCGTTTTCTGCTGTCTGATGAAGCCAGTTACATCACCGCCGCGGAGCTGGTGGTGGACGGCGGCACAATCTCCTCACAGCGCACCCGCTAGCGCGCGTCGCCGGGCAGCTCAGGCGACCTGCCCCGCGGCTCTTCCCCATTACACCGCCCGACGCCGCAACCAATCTGCGAGCTCGGATTCATCGACTATGCCTTGTGCCGCCTTCACGATCAGAGCGCCGATATCTTCCGCCTCGTAATCGAGCGATATGCCATTCAAGCAAAGGCACACGTCCATTGCCGCGAATGCTGTCCGCTTATTGGCATCGTGAAAAGCATGCCCGACGGACAGGTAGCAGGCATAGCAGGCAGCCAGTTCAAAGACGTCACGGATCATGCCGAAGGCGATACGGTTGTCGATTCTGGCAATAATAGCCTCGATGGATTTATCGCCGGCCATGCCCTGGAGTTCGTGGCCCTCGATAACGAACTCATGAATCTCAACCACATCACGCGGTGAGAGGAAGATCACGTTTATTTGTCTTTGAGGTAGGCAAGCGTCGGCTTGAGATTGGAGCGACGTTTGCGCAGCAGGTCTGCAACCTCTTTCGGATCAGCAGGAGTAAACGCGATTTTCGCGACGGCTGAGGCGGGTACGAAGTAGCCCTCCAGCTGGTTGCGATTCAGGATTGCGACGGGTTTGTCGCCCGCTTTTTCGATGACTTTCTTGGGGTCCCGCAATTCGGTGAGTGATGCAGTTTTGTTGGTCAGGAGGTTTTCCATGGTCAATTTCCGATGCGTCAGCCTTGAGAGGATTGTGCCACAATCCAACTGTTAAATGTACACTTAAATGCACATTAACGGGTGTCCGGATCAAACGAACCACTTTCTGCATCGCCGCGGAGCTGGTGGTGGACGGCGGTACGATCGCCTCACAGCGCACCCGCTAGCGCGCGTCGCCGGGCAGCTCAGGCGGCCTGCCCCGCGGCAACGACCTTGTTGCGGCCCTCGTGCTTGGCCTGGTACATCAGGTCGTCGGCGCGCACCAGGGTATCCCAGACGCTGCTGTCGTTGTCTCGCACCGGCGCCACGCCCATGCTCACGGTGAAGCGCTGGCCCGCCACTTCCAGTGCGCTGACCGCGAGTCGCAGGCGCTCCGCGAGCACGGTGGCCTCGCGCAGGTCGGTCTGCACACAGAGGATGGCAAACTCCTCGCCACCCAGGCGCGCCACAAGGTCGAGGTCCCGCGATACCCGTGTCAGGCAATCCCCCAGCGCACAGAGAATCTTGTCGCCCACATCGTGGCCGTGGGTGTCGTTGACCACCTTGAAATGATCGATGTCCAGCACGAGCAGCGTGAGCGGCGTGCCAAAACGCTCGCGGCGCTCGAATTCCTCGGCCGCCTGCGCATCGAGGCCGCGGCGGTTGAGCAGCCCGGTGAGGGGATCGATGAACACCAGATCCCGCTCCAGGGAAAAACGCCGCAGGACAGCATAGCTGAAGCAGGCCAGCGTCATCAGAAGGCTGATCGCAGGAAGGTGGATCAGCCAGTCGGCGTTGGGCAGCAGGCCATTCACCCGTAGCGTGCTTAACACAGCAGCGATAGGTGCCAGCACCCAGCCGAGGGTGAAGATACCAGCCTGCTTGACCCCCTGCTGCCACAGGTACAGGGCCAGGCAGGTGGTGCAGATCGGCCCGATGACAATCACGACCAGGCTGAGCGCCAGCGCGAGTATGGGCGGCATCTGGTGCAGCAGAGCCAGCCCCAGCGCGAGCCATTGCAGCAGTGCGACCGCCTTGTCGGCCTTCGCCGCCTTGTGTTTCAGGTCCAGGAAACCGCGGTAGAAACGCGCGCCCAGGTACATCAGCAGGGCCAGTGCAAGCATGTGCAGCTGGTTGGTCCAGGGGATCAGGGCATCGGGCATGGCGTAGTGGGCAAACCCCATCAGGAAGCTCACGTAGGCCGCGTAGACCGCGAGGTAACCCCCCAGAATGACGGCCAGACCGCTGTGCACCATGACCGCGCTCAACACCAGGTAGAACGCGGAAATCAACACGGCGCCGAACAGTGCGCCGTAGATCAGGGTGAGGGATTGTTCAATGCGGTTGTAGGCGTTGGGCGCGTACACCGACATGTCGAAATTCAGGTTGGACTCCGTTTCCACGAAGATATAGATCGGCGTTGTTGAACGCGCGGGCAGTTGCAGCAGGAAGGACGGTGTTCTCGGGCTTTCCCGGCTTCCCGCCAGGTGTAAATCGCCCCTGCGCTGCTGATACCAGCTGCCGTCGAGGCGGGGGTGGCGCACCTCGACCAGGTCCGTGGGCGCGTAATTGTGGCTGAGCACGATGGCGGCAGGCTGTTCCAGTGTGTTGTCGATCACCAGGCGGGCCCACACGCCGCGGCTCTGCAAGCCAAGATTCAGCGCGCTCGCCGGGCTGAAGTCACCTGCGGCCCAGCGCGCCGCGATACTTTCGGGCACACCGTCCGCGGCGGCATCGAACAGCAGCTCAAGATTTTCCGGCTGCAGGCGGACGGCGGTCTCGGTGTTGGCCTGCAGGGTGATTGGCTGTGTGGCGAAGGCAGACTGGCAGCCAGCGCAGGCCAGAAGCCAGATTACAAACCAGCGCAGTGGTGCAGGTGTACGTGTCATGGCGGCAGCCCCGGGGCATGGGGTCTCGTGGAATCTTTACAGCGTAGCACAAGGTTTTCGGTTGCGTGCGCAATGTTGTCGATGGCAGGGTGCGGCGGCCGCCGTATTGCGCGATAATGCTGTCAGATTCGCGTTTTTAGGTCGTTATTGATGAATTTTTCAGCTTTTTCAGGGCGTTTGAACAGCGCGGCCGCCGTCGTGCTGGCGCTGCTGACCTCCCTGCCGGTGGTCGCGCAGCAACCCGCCGAGGCCGTGGGCCTCACAGCGTCCAGCATCGAGCATGCGCGCACACTGCGCGACCGTGCACTCGGTGGCACCATGGCCTGGGATATTGTGGAGGCGCTGACCACCGAAGTGGGGCCGCGCCTGGCTGGCAGTGAGAGCGAGGCCCGGGCCCGCGACTGGGCTGTGCAGCGCCTGCAGCGCATGGGCTTTGCCAACGTGCGCATTGAACCCTTCGAGATTCCCGGCTGGCGTCGCGGTGAGGAGAGCGCGGCCCTGCTGGCGCCGTTCCCCCAGCCACTGTCCATCACCGCGCTCGGCGGCTCGGTGGCCACGCCGGAAGAGGGCATTGAGGCCGAGCTGGTTGCCTTCCCCAGCCTGCAGGCGCTGCGCGCGGCGGAGCCGGGCAGCCTGGCAGGCAGGATTGCCTACGTCAGCCACGCCATGCAGCGCACGCAGGACGGCTCGTCCTATAGCCATTATGGCGAGCTGCGGCGTGTCGGTGCCAGTGTCGCGGCAGAGAAGGGCGCGCAGGCGATTCTCATCCGCTCCATCGGCACCGACAACCATCGTTTCCCCCACACCGGCCAGATGCGCTACGCCGAGGCCGTGCCGCAGATTCCGGCGGCGGCATTGTCGAACCCGGATGCCGACCAGATCGAGCGGGTGCTGCAGCGTGAGCTTCCGGTGCGCGTGCGTCTCCTGTTGCGCCCGCAGAGCAGCCCCGGCGCGCCCAGCGGCAACGTGATTGCGGAAATTGTCGGGCGCGAGCGGCCGGAGGAAATCGTCATCATCGGCGGCCACCTGGACAGCTGGGATCTGGGCACCGGCGCGATCGACGACGGGGCCGGCGTAGCCATCACCACGGCCGCGGCGAAAATGATCCTGGATAGCGGCAAGCGGCCCCGGCGCACCCTGCGCCTGGTGCTGTGGGGCGCGGAGGAAGTGGGGCTGCTGGGAGGCCAGGAGTACCTCAGGGCACACCGCGAGCAGCTCGCCCAGCACGTGATTGGCACCGAGAGCGACTTCGGCGCGGAGCGCATCTGGAAGCTCACGGCGCAGGTCTCGCCCGCCGGCCAGACAGTCGTCGACCTGATGGCCGAACTGCTGGCGCCGCTGGGCATTGCCCCGGGTGACATGGACACCGCTGGCGCGGGCCCGGACCTGATTCCCATGGTGGAGGCGGGCCTGCCCTCCCTGCGTCTGGTGCAGAATGGCATGGACTACTTCGACCTGCACCACACCCACGATGACACGCTGGACAAGATCGACCCGGTCGCGCTGGACCAGAACGTGGCCGCCTATGTGGTCTTCGCCTGGATGGCCGCGGACAGCACAGCGGATTTTCGGCGTTGAGAATTCGCGGCTTTACACGCGGTCAATTCTGGGGCTGAATTATCGATCTACAGGCTGTGCGCAGGCCCTAAACCGGGTAGCTGCTGCCCTCCAACAATAACAAGGGACACCCCACGTGATGCAAGAAAAGACCCTGCGGCGGCTGCTCTGGCCGCTCGCCGCTCTCGCTCTCGGCGCCTGCAGTGACGGCAGCGACACACCCGCGCCGCCGGTCGAGGTATTGCCGGCTTACGATTTTTCCGCAGTCGATGCGCGTTTCCAGCAGTTCCTCGACGACAGTACGGTGTTCGACGGCATTTCGGTGACGCTGGTGGACCAGCGGCAGGGCACTGTGCACGAGGCGGCGTTCGGCGATCATACGCTGGACACGGTTGTACTGCTGGCATCCACCAGCAAGGTGCCGGTGGTCATGCTGTTGATGGCCCTGAATGACGACCCGGACCTGAACTTTTCCGTGGAAGCGCCCATCGCCGATTACCTGCCCTGGGAGGGCGTGTACGGAGACCGCACGGTCGCCCAGCTGGTGAGCAACACCTCGGGCATTCCGGGGCTTGGCAGTCTGGGCGTCTACGGTGCCCACCTGTGCCAGTACGCCCCCGCAGGCACGCTGGAAGCCTGCGCGCGCACCATTTACAGCACCGAACTGGAAGGCACGGTGCCGGCGGGTAGTACCTTTGACTACGGTGGGTCCCAGTGGCAGCTGGCCGGCGCGGTGGCGGAGCAGGTCAGCAACAGCACCTGGCGTCAGGTGTTTGATGCCTACATTGCCGAGCCCTGTGATCTCGAGGTTTTCCAGTTTGGCAATATGTGGTCAAACCTGGCGGCCTGGACCGGCAGCCCGGACAGCCTGCAGGGGCTGGATAATCCGAACATAGAGGGCGGCGCCATCTCCAGCCTGCAGGACTATGCCAAGCTGCTGCTCATGCACCTCAACGGTGGACGCTGTGGCGACAACCGGGTGATGTCTGAAGACTCGGTGGCGTTCATGCAGGTTGATCGTGGCGGTGCCTTCGGCGTGCCCTACGGCATGGGCTGGTGGATTGTGGCGCCAGAGGCCGCCGGTGAAACCCCCACGGTGTTCTACGACCCGGGTGCCTTTGGCGCCGTGTCGTGGATTGATATTGAGCGCAAGATCGGCGGTTACGTCGCCATTGACGACTACACCCGCCGCGATTCCGGCGCTCCGGTAAACCTGGTGCTCAGCGACATCATTCCGCTGGTGGCTCAGGCAGTGGATGAGGCGCGCGCCGCTGTCGAGTAACTGATGCCTGCGCGCTCGCCGTGTGGCGCTGGACGCGCTGCGGCGAAGTGCGTACAGTCCGGCGTATCCCCGACCCAACCGCTGCTGGAATCCAACACCCGTCCATGACCCTGCTTCTCGCGTTCGCCATTCTGTCCATCGCCGTGTCCTTCGTGTGCTCCATCCTGGAGGCGGCGCTGCTGTCCATCACACCCAGTTACATCGCCCAGCAAAAGCAGCAGCACCCCAGGCGCTGGGAGCAGCTGAAAGTGCTGAAGGACCATATCGACCAGCCGCTGGCGGCCATCCTCACGCTGAATACGGTGGCGCACACGGTGGGGGCCACCGGTGTGGGTGCGCAGGTGGTGAAAATCTACGGCGACGGCTTTCTCGGGGTGGCCTCCGCCATCATGACCCTGTTGATTCTGGTGTTCTCGGAAATCATGCCCAAGACCATCGGTGCCCGCTACTGGATGTTCATGGCGCCGGTGCTGCCGTCCATCCTCAATGGCATGATTTTTATTCTCAAGCCGGCCATCTGGATGTCCGACCAGATCATGAAGCTGTTCGGTGGCAAGCCGCCGGAGCATGATATCCGCCTGGAGATCAAGGCGCTGTCGCTGCTCGGCCGCGAGCTGGACAAGATCGACGAGGACGAGCAGCGGGTCATTTCCAATGTGCTGGACCTGCACGAAGTCAACGTGCGCCAGATCATGACGCCGCGCGTGGTGTGCCAGACGCTGTCGCCAGACCAGACGGTCGCCGAGTTTATCGAGCAGATCCAGGAGCACCAGTTCTCGCGCTACCCGGTGCTGGATGAAGATGAAGCGCCACTGGGTATCCTGTTTCGCCACGATGTCATTCGCGCCGATGAAGGCCAGCGGGTGGCGAACCTGATGAAGCCTGCCACCATCGTCACCGACCGCGCGAACGTGGAATCGGTGATGACGCGCTTTATCCGCGAACGTCAGCACATGTTCCTGGTGTACGACGAGTATGGCAGCTGGCTGGGTGTGGTGACCATGGAGGATGTGATCGAGGCCCTGATCGGCCAGCCGATCATGGACGAGAGCGACGACATCCCCAACCTCCGCCGCCACGCCAAACGGCGCTGGAAAAAACGCCTGCAGAACCTCACGGCAGAGTCCGAAGCGGAACTGTTGGGTGTGGCTACGCCAGAGGGTGACGACGACGCGGTGGAGCCGACCCGCCCCGCCTAGTGCATGCCGGCCTGTTCGCGCAGCACGGCCGCGCGTTTATCGGGCCCCCGCGCAGACCAGCCCGGCGCCAGAAACAGCGTGCGCAGCCGTTCATCCCAGTTGCGTGCCTGCTGCAGGTCGCGCCAGATGGCGCGGTATTCGTGGCTCAACACCGTCCAGGGGTTATCGGAGTCGATGTTGGTGGTGAGCCCATAGACCACCGGGTCGTCATCGCGCTCTTCAGAGAAAGTGCCGAACAGCCGGTCCCAGACGATCAGCACGCCTCCGTGGTTGCGGTCCAGGTAGCGCACATTGGAGGCGTGGTGCACCCGGTGGTGCGAAGGTGTGTTGAACACGGCTTCGATCCACGGGTGCAGCTTGCCGATGGCGCGGGTGTGTATCCAGAACTGGTAGAACAGGCTCAGGCTGATGACGGTGATGATCATTGCCGGGTCGAAGCCCAGCAGGGGCAGCCACATCCAGAACAGGAACTTGTGTAGGCGCTCGCCCACGCCCTGGCGCAGTGCCGTGGCGAAATTCAGGTACTGGGAGGAGTGGTGATTCACGTGCCCGGCCCACAGCAGGCGCACTTCATGATTGGCGCGGTGGAACCAGTAATAGGTGAAATCGTCGAGAAAGAACAGCAGCAACCAGGCCCACCACTGGCGGCCCACCACATCCCGCAAGGGGCTGATTTCATGCAGGTACACGAAGGCGGTGAGGGCCAGCAGTCGGGGCAACAACTCGACAATGCCCGACGCCACCAGCATCGACAAGGAGGCCAGCGTGTCGCCCAAGCGGTAGCGGTTGAGGTGGTGGCGGTGGGCGTACCAGGCTTCCAGCAGCACGGCAGCCAGGTACAGCGGCAGGGCCAGCAGGCTCAGGTCGTCCTGTAGTGCTTGTTCAAACATGCGCACCCTCGCTGGCCTGAAGCGCGGTGGGTGGAATCCGGTCGGCGCCCCAGCTGCGGTGCACCCGTGCGGTTACCCGGTCAAGCTCTTCCTGTGCAACTTCCGCAAGCTCTCCAGGTTCCAGCGGGTCGTAGTGGAAGATGTACAGGCGCGAAAGAAACTCCTCGAAGGGCAGTGACGATTCGCCAAAGCGCTCGCCGTTGCCGGCGGTGCTCACCTTCACGCCGTCGCCCCAGTCCTGGCCGCTGTCATTGTTCGGGTTGTAGAAATACACGCGCATGGTATCGCTCGGATCGATGTTCACGCGCAGCAACGTGATGGCGTGCCAGCCAACGAAACGCGCGGCGCTGTCGGTGACGGCGATGCCGGCGGGCTGCGGATGGATCACCGGCAGGCCGCCATTATAGTAGGGATGGTAGCTGGCATAGAAGTGGCGCAGAAAGGCGTCCAGGTCCGCCAGCTGCCCACTGGCGACATCGACATTGATACGGAAACCGCGGCCCGACCACCAGCCGTGGAACTCCGGGTTCACCCAGCGGTGCGGGTCGCCCTCGCGGCCGAGGCAGCGGCGCCCCATTTCCGCGTAGATGCGGTCCAGGTGCGGGACGACCAGCAGCGACACCGGGTCCAGATCCAGCGGCAGGGCGGTGGCGAGGCCATCAGCGCTTTCCCTGGAGGAAATCGGCTGCCCCTCGAAGTGCATGATGATCTCGTCGTCACGCGCCGCCCAGACAACCATCTGCAGCAGGTAGTCAGGGTCGCTGTAGGCCCACATGGACAGCGCGCGCGCCGACTGGCAGGTGGGGTTGTTACCCTGGCCAACGCCCAGCGGCTGGCCCAGCATGCACAGTACGCCCTCCAGCAGCCGCGCGGCGGGTGCGACTTCCTCACCAAAGGCCAGCGTCAAGCGCGCCCGGGATGCCTCTGACAACTGCAGCCCCAATTGGCGCAGCAGGGCGGGTGCGGCGGCGGGCTGGTAGAGGATTCCCCGTTCCAGCATCAGCGCCAGGCCATACACGGCCTGCGCGGTGGCGGGCTGCACGCAGCTGCGCACCAGTGCGTGCACCAGGTCCCGGTAACACAGCAGGCAGTCGCGACCGGTGGCGGAGAGACCCAGCGCCTCGGCCAGCAGGTGATCGTTGTGTTCCAGCAGGAAGCGCAGCAGCACCGCGTGATAGGGCGACACCAGCCCGGTGTCGTGCATGGCGCGCGCGCAGCCGGTGGCCTCACTCTGCAGGCCGCTCGGGTCCATGCTGTCGAGGCGCTCCCGATACACCGACACACCGGGATCCTCCGCGCAGCCGCGCGTGGGGCTGAACAGCGCACTGACCAGGCGGTTGGCGCCCTGTCCGCTGCTGCCGAGGTCGATGTCCGGGTTTGCCTGGCAGCTGGCGATCTGGGTGATCATCTGCTTCACGCTGTCCACCTGAATCGGTCGCTGCTGCAGAATGCGCCAGATTTCGTCGATCAGCTGGTCGATGACATGCTCGTAGCCGATACGTTCGGTGAGGTACTGGAACAGCCTGCGCGGCACCTGGGCCAGCGCTCCCTGTGTCGTGCGCTCCGCCTCCGTGGGTGCGCCGAACAGCAGGTTCAGATTGATGGCGATCACCTGGGTCAGGTAATGGTGCGCCTGTTCTGCGGTGAGCAGGGGGTGGCGATAGTCGCCCATGGCCACACCCAGCAGGCGCAGCTCGGACAGCGCCTCGATGACGACGGTATGCGCGTTGCTGCTGCCCAGTGCCTGGGGCGTGAGCGCAGGCACCAGTATCTGCGGCGTTGCCCAGTCCGAGCCGGCAAATACGCCGGCCTCTTCGATGGAGCGGGCACGCGCCGCCACCGCCGCACAGCCCCCGGGCTGCATCATCACGCGACGCGCGGTATCCAGCACCCTCGGCAGCTTGGCGGGTTTGGCAAAGTCCCGCGCTGTCGCCAGCAGGGTGGTCGCCTCATCCAGGTTGGCCAGCAGGCCGTTCAATATGTCGTCAGTTGCTGTCACTGCCGGCGGTGCCGCCCTCTAGACGTAATAATCCAGCTCTTCCTGGTGCTTGAGCAGGTCGCGCAGCTGGTGAGCGTCCGGCCCCTTGAAGTACACCAGGCCCCAGTGGGTGCCGAAGGCGGTGCGCTTGGTGACGGTCTCCTCCAGCGGCGGCGTGAGCTCGTGCGACTCGAAGTAGGGATGATCTTCCACTTCCTGCGGAATTTCCAGCGTGCTCACCACGCGGCGCCGCGGGTACACGCCGAAGCAGCCGGCGTAGCCCCTGGCGTCCTCGATTTCCCGCGGGAAAAACGCGGCGACCTCGCTCGCGGTGGTTTTCGGGTCGAACACCAGCATGCTGGCCTGGTAGGCGTTGAAGCCATACACCCGCTCCAGCAGTTCAAACACCTTGAAGCCCGGCGGCCGGTAGGCCACTTCGCCAAAGTACATCTCACCGTCGCTGGTGACGAAGTACTCCGGGTGAATCAGGCCGAACTCAATGTCGAAGGCCTTGATCAGTTTTTCAATCTGCGCGGTGATCTGCGCACGGTAGGCCTCCAGGTCCGGCGATGCGGGCACAAACACGGAATAGCCCAGCGTGACGTATTCGGAAATGTTGAGGAAGGCGATTTTGCCGTTGTGAATCCATGCCTCTACGGCAAACTCCCAGCCATCCAGGTGCGACTCCATCAACACCGGGAATTCCTCGTCGGGGATGGAGTCCACCTCGTCGGGGGTGCGGATCACGCGGTGCCCCAGGCAGCCGGCCTTGTCGAAGGCCTTGAGGTGGATGGGATCGTTCGGGTCGCCGTCGAGCTTCAGCAGCGTCTGGTTGACGCGCTTCAGGAAGCGAATGACGTCACCCTTGTCATGGGCCTCCTCGAAAATACCCACGCGGATGCCGCCCAGCTGCGCGCGCCGTTTCATCAGCGCCTTGTCGCGCAGTAGCAGCGACTGGCCGTACAGGCGCGGATTGTCCAGCAGCACCGAGTTGATGGCGCCGGCCCATTCCACGGTCTCTTCGTACAGGGGGATGGCAACGTCCACCCCCATCGATTTCAGCGTTTCGGCGATTTCCAGCGAGCGGTCGTTGAGGCGCTCGAAGTTCCACGACACATAGGGAATGTTGTGCTGCGTGCAGTAGTCCTCGGCCCATGAGGGTGCGACGA
Organism: uncultured Haliea sp.; assembly: GCF_963973825.1. Lineage (NCBI taxonomy): Bacteria > Pseudomonadati > Pseudomonadota > Gammaproteobacteria > Cellvibrionales > Halieaceae > Haliea > uncultured Haliea sp. The sequence goes on along the minus strand of NZ_CAXBAE010000005.1, from coordinate 13,152 downwards.
CGACGTAGCGCCGGTCAAAATTTTCTGCGGCTTCAACTGCGTTAAGGCTCCAGCCCAGCAGGGCGATGTAACCCTTTTGCGGATCTTTGTCCATGATGCGCCTCCAATGGTCGGCGAAGTGACAGGTTTGCAGCGGAGTAGCGAAGGCAAACCCGATGAAGAACCCGACAGTCTACAGGAATTGGCCGCCGCTCGCAGAGCGCGCCAACGGCAGGCTGTGGCAGGGAGGCTGCGGCAGGCTTTTGCCGGGCAGCGCTTTTGACTATGCTGTGCCGCCCACATGCGCGAGAGGCACCATGCAAGACGATCTTTCCCTGGACTCCCAGCCGAGCCTGCGCAGTCGCTTCCGGGGCTGCCTGCTGGCAGGTGCCGCGGGCGATGCCCTGGGCGCGGCGGTGGAGTTCGACAGTCGGGACTCCATACTGGCGCGCTTCGGCCCCGACGGCATCCGCCACTACGCGCCGGCCTACGGCTTGCCCTGCGCCATCACCGACGACACCCAGATGACGTTGTTCACCGCTGAGGGCCTGATTCGCGGCCTCATGCGCTACCGCCAGAGCGGGTTGATCGAATACCCGCAGGTCACCGCCTGGGCCTACCAGCGCTGGCTACTCACCCAGGGGCAGGTCAACCGCTTCCAACTGGATGCCCTGCATCCGGACAGCGGCTGGCTGTATGAAGTGGCCGCACTGCACAACCGGCGCGGCCCGGGCACTACCTGCCTGACGGCGCTCACCCACACCGAAACACCCGGGGAGCCGGCGCGCAACAACAGCAAGGGCTGTGGCGGCGTGATGCGCATGGCGCCGGTGGGCCTTTTCGCCGACTCGGCGGAGGAAGCCTTCACCCTGGGCTGTGAGCTCTCGGCGCTCACCCACGGTCACCCCAGCGGCTGGTATGCCGGCGGCGCCCTGGCCGCCATGATCAGCGTATTGCGCGATGGGGGCGATATCGACGATGCGCTGAATGTCGCGCTGGATCACCTGGCCGGGCAGCTGGATGCGGAGGAAACCACCGCAGCGCTGGAGCGCGCGGCAGACCTCGCCGCAACGGACACCCCGTATGCCGAGGCCGTCGCCCAGCTCGGTGAAGGCTGGGTGGCGGAGGAGGCGCTGGCCATTGCCGTGTACTGCGCGCTGGTGGCGACGGACCTGCACGAGGCGCTGGTGATTGCGGTGAATCACGATGGCGACTCCGATTCCACCGGCGCGATTGCAGGCAATCTGCTGGGCGCCCACTGGGGCGAGGAGGCAATTCCCGCGGCGCTGCTCGAGCCACTGGAGCTGCGCGATGTGATTACCCAGGTCGCTGACGATTTGCTGGACTGCGTTGACTGGCAGCCGGATGAGGCGGTGTTGCAGCGCTACCCCGCATTTTGAGTAGGGTGCGCTAGTCACGGGAAAAAAAGCTGAAAATCCGCAGTGAGCGAGTCTATACTGCAGGCCAAAGCTCGGTTTCGCAGGGGGCGATACCGTGAACATAATAAAACTCGCCGTGCGCAACCCCGCAGCGACTCTGGTTGCCGCCATGCTGGTGCTCGGGTTTGGTGCGCTGGCCATTTACCGTCTGCCCATCCAGCTGCTCCCTGAGCTGTCTCCTCCGCGTATTTTCATTTTCACCGGCTGGCGCGCCGCGGCGCCGGAGGAAATCGAGGAGCAGATCATTCAGGGGCAGGAACGTGTCCTCGCCAACATTCAGGGCGTGACCAGCATGGTCAGCTCCATTGCCCGCGACCAGGGCTACATTGAACTCAACTTCGAGATCGGTTGGGACATGCAGCAGGGGCTGATTGACGTGATCACCAATCTCAACCAGGCGCCGCCCCTGCCCGCCGATGCGGATGAGCCGATCGTGCGTGCCGGCGCCGGGACCACCGGCAGTAACGCCGCGGCCACACTGCAGTTGTTTCGCGCTGACGATCTCGACAGCGATGTCAGTGCCTACGAAGACCTGGTGACCACGCTCATCGAGCCGCGGCTGGCGCGTGTACCGGGGGTTGCCGAGGTCAATCTGCAGTCCCGCCGCGAGCGCGAGATCGCGGTGAATATCGATCCCCACAGGCTCGCGGGCATGGGTGTCTCAATTGATGATGTGTCGCGCGCGCTGCGCCGCGCCACCAATGTGTCCGGAGGCTTTGCCGACGTCGGCCGGCGGCAGTATACCGTCCGCATCGCAGGCAGTTTCGGTATCGACCAGCTGGGCAATCTGGTGGTGGGTTGGCGCAATGCACAGCCGGTGTACCTGCGGGATGTGGCCGCTGTGGAGGCGGGCTTCATGAAGCGCAACAGCTTTTCGCGGCGCAACGGCCACCCGTCGTATTACATTCGGCTCAATCGCAGCAACGGTGCCAATACCGTGGAATTGCTGGATTCGCTCAAAGAGGTGATAGCCGAGCTGAATGAGGGGCCACTGGCTGCCGAGGGGCTGACGCTGGAGTTGAGCTTCGACTCTTCCCTGCATATCCGGCGTGCAATCGCGCTGGTGCAGAGCAACCTGTTGCTGGGTCTGCTGCTCTCCAGTGTGGTGTTGTTTCTGTTTCTGCGGGTGATGCGAGCGACGTTGGTGATTGCGCTGAGTATTCCCCTGTCACTGATGGGGGCCTTCTTGGCGCTGCAGTTTACCGGCCACAGCCTGAACGTCATTTCACTCGCGGGGCTGGCCTTTGCCGTCGGGCTGTCCATGGATGCTTCCATTGTGGTGCAGGAGAACATCATGCGCCTCGGGCAGCAAGGCATGGGGCGGCGTGACGCGGCGGAGGCGGGTGCCGGCGAGGTGGCACCGGCACTGCTGTCCTCGACCCTCACCACGGTCGCCATTTTCGTGCCCATTATTTTCCTCGAGGGACTGGAAGGCCAGCTGTTCAAGGATCTCGCAATCACGCTCTCCGCGGCTGTGCTGATGTCACTGCTGGTGTCCCTGACCGTGCTCCCCATGGCCACGGCACACGCCGCCCTGACCGAAGTTCCCGCGGACCCCTTGCAGCGTTTCTGGCTGCGGCTCGCGGACTGGATTGACCAACACACGCTGACAGATCGGGCCCGCATGCGCTGGGTTTTGTCGATCCTGGGTTTCTCCGCGCTGGTGGTGGTACTGCTGCTACCCAAGGTCGATTTCCTGCCCAAAGCCGACGTGGACGCCGTGGAAAGCTATCTTGACCTGCCGCCGGGTACCAGCCTGGATACCATCGAAAGTGAGGTATTCGGTGAAATCGAACGGCGCCTGCAGCCTTACTACAGCGGTGAGCGGGAGCCCAGGGTGCGCGGCTACAACGTGGGCGTCGGTCCCGGCTACGGGACGGTGTTTCTGTATCCGGCCGAGCCGGAGGGCACGGATCCCCTGATCCGTATCATGCGCGAGGAGATCCTCGCCGGCTTGCCCGACGTCGGGCCGTTTGTGCGTCGCGCTTCGATGATCCAGGTTGACGACGGTGGTCGCAGCATCGCCATCGATATTCGCGGCGCAGACCTTGAAACCCTGATGCGGGTGGCCAGCGCTGGCATGGAGCAGGTCATGGGCATGTGGGAAACGGGCAGTGCCTACGCGCAGCCCGCACTGACCATGGATCAACCGGAGTTGCGCATCGTGCCCGATGACAAGCGACTCGGTCTGGCAGGCCTGGACCGGATGATGCTGGCCGACGCCGTGCGCGCACTGACCGATGGGCTCTATGCCGGTGAATATTTCGACGGCAATCGGCGCTACGATATGCTCGTGCACGGCCCGGGATGGAGTACACCGGAAGAACTGGGGAGCACGCCGATTGCGACGCCGCTGGCCGGCGTACAGGCCATCGGTGAGCTGGCGAGCATTGAATACACCGTGGGCCCGGTGCAGTTGCAGCGCGTTGATGGCCTGCGTACCGTCACCATCAACGTCCTGCCGCCGGAGCACGTGACGCTGGAGGAAGCCATAGAGCGACTGCGCGCAGAGCTGGACCCTGCACTACAGGCCATGTTGCCGCCGGGCGCGTCCATTGCCTACCGCGGCAGCGCCGACCGCCTGCAGGAGGCGGTGAGCAAGATGCTGGTGAACTTTGCCATCGCATCCCTGATTCTGTTTGCCATCATGGCGGCGGTCTTTCGCTCCGCCTGGGACAGTCTGCTGGTGCTGCTGGTCATGCCGCCAGCCGTTGCCGGGGGCGTAATGGCCCTCAAGGCCTTCAATCTGTTCACGTACCAATCTCTCGATATGCTGACCATGGTGGGGTTTATCATTCTGCTGGGTCTGGTGGTCAACAATGCCATTCTGCTCGTCGACCAGACACGCAGCCGGGAGCGTGAAGGCGCCACGCGCCGGCAGGCGATCCACGACGCGGTGCTGACCAGGGCACGGCCCGTTTTCATGAGCACCCTGACCAGCATTTTCGGCATGCTGCCACTGATGCTGATGCCGGGGGTGGGTTCCGAGATCTATCGCGGTCTGGCCGCGGTGATTGTGGGCGGCATGATCTCCAGCGGCGCGCTTACCCTGCTGCTGATGCCGAGTTTACTGGGCATGGGTGCGGCCAGGGCACCGTCACTGCCAGACGCTGCTGCCGAGGCGGCAAACGTGCCCGGGGGGCAGATGTGATGAGGCGGTTGCGGGAGTATTGTAGGTGCCGGGTGATGTGGGCGCCGGTGTGGCTGTTGATGTCGCTGTCGCAGCCGGGGCTGGCGCAAGACCCCGCGGTGGTGGAAACCGGCAGGGTGGAGCGTGTAGCCATGGGCGCACGCCTGCCTCTGAATGGCAGCGTTTTCAGCCGCAACGACGTGGCGGTGACTGCGGCGGTCGCCGGTGAACTGGACTGGGTTGCCGAGCCAGGTACCCGACTTGCAGCGGGGGAGGCCATCGCGCGGCTCGACCAGGCACCGCTGCGCTTGCGGCGGGAAGAACTGCAGGGGCTGCTGGAGCGGGAGGCGGTGAACGCTGCCTATCACGGCAAAGTGGTGGACCGTTATGCCGCGCTCAGCGAGGCACAGAACCTGTCCGTGTTCCTGCTTGATGAAGCCCTGTCGCGCCGGGACATTGCGCGCAAGGATATGGCCATCCTGGAGGCCCGCATCCGTCAGCTGGATCACGAAATCGAACGTTCCGAAGTCCGCGCCCGCTTTCCGGGTGTTCTGGTGGAGCGGGACAAACTGGGGGGAGAGTACGTAGTGCCCGGTGAGATGATCGGCCGCTTCGTTGACATGGACCGGCTCGAGGTGCGGGTGGACGTGCCCATCCGCTACCGGGCCCGGGTGGCGCAGGGCGATCGCCTCGATGTTGTCGCAGGCGACCGGGTGCACCCGGGTGTCGTGCGCACGCGCATCGCAGCCGGCGACCCGGTGTCGCAAACCTTTGAGCTGCGCATTGATCTTCCCTCGGCGAACAGCGACAGCATCATGCCCGGTCAGCTGGTCAAGGTGGAGATTCCGCTGGCGGAGAGCAGCATGACCCTGGCGGTACCGCGGGATGCGGTGGTCATTCGCAGCGAGGGCAGCTATGTCTACCGCGTCAGCGAGGGTGATATTGCCGAGCGGATCAGTGTTGTCGTGGGCGCGGGCGATGCCAGCTTGGTGGCTGTCGAGGGCGAGCTGGCGGAGGGCCAGCGCATTGTCGTGCGCGGTGCCGACCGCCTGCAGCATGGCCAGGCGGTTGTGGAGCCGCAGTGACCGCGGCACAAGGCATGATCACGGTTTTGTGCTAATTTCAGAGGGGGCGCGTGATGGTGCGCGCTCGCAGACTTTACTCAACGCAGGACGACTCGAATGACAACAATCCGTTTGCTACTCTCCACGGCGCTGCTCGCCTTCGCCACATGGGTTTCCGCCGCTGACGACGCGCTGCCCACCGTATCCGCCAGCCGCATGGTCGAGGCATCGGCCTCGGTGGTTGCGATCAATCACGAGACGCGGGAGGTCACCCTGACCACCGAGGGGGGTGAATCCGTCTCCTTCACTGCCGGTGACAACGTGCGCAACCTCGACCAGGTCGCCGTGGGTGACGTCGTCACCATGACGGTCATGGAGGAAATCAGCCTGTCCCTGGTGCACCCCGACGAGCCCATGGCAGCCATGGAGGGCGGTATGGAAGCTGCCGCCACCGCCGCTGAGGGCGAAAAGCCCGGCGTGGTGCTGGCTGACATCGAAGTCATCACCGCTACGGTGGAGGCCATCGACCTGGAGGCCGGAACCTTCTCGCTGAAGGGCCCCGAGGGCAACGTGATGGAGTTCGCGGCGCGCAACCCGGAAAACCTCAAGAAAGCCAGTGTGGGCGACCTTGTGGTGTTCGAGCTGGACCGCGCCATCAGCCTGGTGGTGGAAGCCCCGGAAACGATGTAATCATTCCGTTCGCGCCGCGCGGCAATGCCGCGCGGTATAAAGCGGATCGGAAGACGTTTACAGTAAGCCCTGTAGGGTCGGCACCGCCACCGCGAGCAACGTCACGCCCATCAGCGCCGAGAGCACCCGGAAGTTGCCGTTCATGGTGGCTTCGATAGAGGCGAGCTTGACGTCCTGCTGATTCATGCGCGTGTTGATCATCGTTGCCAGCTCTGTTTTCAGATCCACGAACTGGTGGGCGATCCCCGCGAATCCCTGATCGATCGCCGCAAACCGTTGGTCAATATCGACAAACCGCTGATCAATGGCCGCAAACCGCCGTTCAATGGCAGCAAACCGCTTCTCAAACTTCGCATCCTGGTCCGCAAACGCCGCGCGCAGGGCAACGTCCAGGTACTCCCTGGTGACGATGTTCTCCGCATAGAACCCGAATGCTTCCGCCATCAGCTCCGCCTGCACCTCCGCCTGGGACTCCGGCACGCCTGCGTCTCTCAGGCGTCGAGCATACTTAAGTGAATCGAACGCGAGTGTCGACAAAGCATAGCCTCCCGATCTGAACCTGCCAAGGCAGTTTGCATCAACCGTTTGAATCATGCCCAATCCACCGCCGAAAACGTGCATCAAATACGCCCCGGCAAACCATCAAAGCAGTCCCCCGAAACGCGTCAGATCCCTGCTTTTCATCACCGCGATGTGATCGACCGACGTAGGAATGAAATCGTGTATTGACACTGTAGTATTATCACATATACTGTACTAATCAAGTATATGAGAAGTATATCGTCATGAACGTTGAAGGCAAATACGGCGCAATCAGCAAAAGCCTGTGGCTGAAATCGGCCGTGATCTCTAAACATCTGGACAATAGTCTGGGTGCCATTCACGGCATTGGCTTAGCGGAATATATGGTATTGCTGAATCTGATGAAGGCGCCCAATCACGCACTGAGGCGCATAGACATCGCTGAATCGCTCGCGCGAACGGCATCGGGGATCACGAGAATGCTGATGCCGATGGAGAAAATCGGCCTTGTCAGCAAGGAAACCAACGCTAGAGACGCTCGGGTGAGCCTGGTGAAGATCACGCCTGCGGGCGAAGAGCTGTTCAGGAACGCCACCGTCACCCTTGATGCGAAGTCACAGTCACTCCTCAGAAATATCGACAGTGAGTCCGCCGATACGATGCTGGCTTTACTGCATTCGATATAAGGGCGCCAACATGGACATGATCAGCGGAAGTTGCCTCTGCGGACGCGTGGAGTTCAGTGTTCAGGATGCATTTGTGTATTCGGGCTATTGTCATTGTTCGCTGTGCAGAAAGGCATCCGGTGCGTCGGGAACTGCCATAGGTGGTATCCCCAAGGCACTTTTCTCAATTACCAAGGGGGAGCAGCACCTGAAGAGATTCAGTCGCAGCAAAGACACCGTGTCTTGCTTCTGCCGACTGTGTGGCTCCACGCTCTATGGTGAAAAGCCGGCTACCGGTATGGTGCATGTGAGATACGGCGCTCTGAACAGCAGCCCGACACGCTTGCCCCAGGCGCATATGCACGTCGCTTCAAAGGCCGATTGGTACGAGATCTCTGACACGTTGCCGCAGTTCAGTGAATTTCCTCCCGGGGCTGCGCCACCCGACCCTGTTTGACGCTTTGGATACAACGCGCGTTCGCCCTTCCAGTAAATGCGCTGGCACCCTCACGCTGACAAATGCGTTGGCCCCGTGAGGTTCAGGCAACGCGCACAGTCCAACAGTTGAGGAAAAAGAACCTGCGCGAAAACGCGACCTGTACGCTCATCCACCATGGCCAGCCCGCCCAAGCGCCAGTACTGTGACGGACATCAAAGTCAATCACAGCGTGCGTAGGCAAGGGTCAATATCTGCCCCATACTCGCGCAATCGGGGGGCATAACAACACGTGAAATTCATCCACACATCCGACTGGCAGATCGGCATGACGCGGGCTTTCCTCAGCCAGGAAGCCGCGGCGCGCTACAGCCAGGCGCGCATTGATGCCATTCGTGCCCTGGGCCAGCTGGCCGAGGAGCACGAGGCCGGCTTTATGGTGGTGGCGGGGGACGTGTTCGAGTCCAACCAGCTTTCCGCGCAAACCCTGAGCCGGGCGCTGGATGCGCTGAACAGCGTGCCGGTGCCGGTGTTCCTGCTGCCCGGCAACCACGACCCGCTGGACGCCTCCACCCTTTTCCGCAGCAAGGCCTTCCGCGAGCAGGCCCGCAGCCACATCATCGTTGTAGAAAACAGCGAGCCGATGCCCGTGCCGGGGTTGGCCAATGTGGAGGTGGTGGGCGCGCCCTGGTTCAGCAAGCGCCCGGGGGTGGACCTCTGCGCCCAGGCGCTGAAAGCCCTGGAGCCCGCCCCGGGCGTCACCCGCATCCTGCTCGGCCACGGCCAGGTGGATTCCCTGTCGCCGGACCACAGCCAGCCGGGCGTTATCAGCCAGGCACTGCTGGAGCAGGCCCTGGCGGAAGGCCGTGTGCAGTACGTGGCCCTGGGTGACCGCCATTCCCTCACCAAGGTCGGCAGCAGCGGCCGCCTGTGTTATTCCGGCACGCCACTGGTGACGGACTTCGATGAAGTGGCACCCAACCAGGCCCTGCTGGTGGAGCTGGACAACGAGGCCTGCCGGCTGACGTCGCTCACCACCGGTTTCTGGGAGTTCCAGGCCCTGCAGCGGGATATCGATGGCCCGGAAGACCTCGCCACGTTTGCCCAGGGGCTGGACGCCGTGCGCGGCAAGGAGTGCACCGTGCTCAAGGTGGGCTTCACCGGCAGCGTCAACCTGGCGCTGGCGGCGCAGCTGGACGCGCTGCTGGAAACCCAGTCCCCCCTGTTCGCCAGCCTCAAGCGCCGGGAACGCACCACGGACCTCGCCGTCATCCCTGACGCCCTGGACGACAATGCCATTGCGCTTAGCGGCTATGCCGACGCTACCTGGAAGGCCCTGCTGGCCCGGGCCGCCAGCGACGACACCGCCACCGACGCCCTACGCCTGATGTACCGGCTGGCGGGTGGCACAGCCAGCGGTGCGAAAGGCGCCGCCGACAAGGGCAGGAGCGACGGCGCATGAAGCTGCTCACCCTCACCCTGGAAAACTGGCGCGGCGTCAGCGCGAGCCACATTGAATTCGATGGCGGCGTCACCCTGATTGAAGGCCCCAACGAGGTCGGCAAATCCTCCCTGGTGGAAGCCCTGCGCATGCTGTTCCGGGAAAAGTCGGGCTCCAAGAAAAAGGAAGTACAGGCCGTGCAGCCCGTGGGCGAGGACGTGGGCAGCAGCGTCGCCGCCGAAGTCCGCTGCGGCGACTACCACTTCGAGTACCGCAAAACCTACAACCGCAAACACGGCACCGAACTGCGCATCCTCGCGCCGCGGGCAGAACAGCTCGCCGGCGACGACGCCCACAACCGCGCCTGGGAAATCCTCAGTGGCCACATGGACATGGCCCTGTGGGACGCCCTGCTGGTGGAGCAGGGCAAAGAGATCGGCGGCGTCAGACTGGCGGACTCCGACGGCCTGGCCCGGGCCCTGGACAACGCCGCCGGCGGCGCCGGGGTCAGCGGCGAGGAAAGCGCGCTGTTCGACGCGGTGCAGGCCGAATACGAGCGCTACTTCACCCTGAAGAGCGGCAAGCCGCGCTACACCGACGCGCAGCAGCGGGTGGAGCAACACCAGGAGCGCGTGCAGAAACTGCAGGCCACCCTGCGCGACCTGGACGACGACCTGCGCCGCTTGGAGAACGTTTCAGGAGAGATTGCCCGCCTGCAGCGCGCGGTGCCTGAACTGACAGCGGCGCAGGAGCAACACGCCCAGCGCTGGGCGGCCATCGACGGCCTGCAGTCCCGCCTGGCTGCGAAAGAGCATGATGCCAAGCCCCTGCAGGACCTGCTGCACAACGCTCGCAACCAGTGGCAGCTGCGCCAGCAGGCGGCGGCGGATATCGCCCACCGGGAACAGCAGCTGCAACAACAGCAGGGCGCACTGCAGCCGCTGGCCGAACAGGTGGCGCAACTGGAGCGCACCGTGCAGGCTGCCGAGGCCACCCAGCGGGAACTGCAAATCCAGCGCCGCGCCCTGCAACAGGCCCTGCAGCAGGCCCGACGGGATGCCGACTATCTGCAGGATGCCGCCGAACTGAAACGCGTGGAACAATTGCTGGAAAAGGTGAATGCCCAACGCGGCGAACTGCTGGCTGCACGCGAAACCCTCGCGGGCATCCACATTACCCGTGCGGGGCGCAAGGCCATACAGGCTGCCGCCGGCGCGCTGGACGTGGCCACCCGCACCCGCGACAACGCCGCCACCCGCCTTACCATCGAGGCCCAGCAGGCGCTGGACTGGCAGCTGGATGGTGAGCCCGTTGCGCTGCGCGCGGGTGAAACACTGGAGCGGCAAGTCGCGGCCGCCCTGCAGCTGGAGATTCCCGAGCTGGCGCGCATTCGCATCGCCCCCGCAGCCTCCGCCGGCGAACTGTTGGCGGAAGTGGAGGCACGGCAGCAGGAACTGGATACCCTGCTGGCGCGCTTCCAAGTGGGCAGCGTCGAGCAGGCCATCACGCTGGATGAACGGCGGGTGGATGCGGAGCAGGCTGTGAATACCCTGCGCGAGCGCATCGAGGACATGCTGCAAGGCGCGGATGAGGCATCCCTGCAGGCGGATTGCACGCGGCTGCAGCAGGCCTGTGCGGCGGCCCTGCAACAGCGCGACCCCAGCCAGCCTCTGCCCGCGAGCGCCCACGAGGCCAAGCAGCAGCTGGAAACCGCCGGTGAAGCACTGGATGCCTTCGAATCCGAGCTGGACCAGGAAAATGGTCGGCTGGAGGAACAGCGCGCCGAGCTTACCCGCGCCCAGGCCAGCCTGCATCAGGCCAGCATTGAGGTGAATGCGCTGACCAGCGTGCTGGAAGAGAAGCGCAACAGCCTGGCGCAGGCGGTTGAGGCCGAGCCGGATGCGGCGCTGGAGCAGGCTGTAACGGCGCGGGAGCAGCAGTTCGCGGCAATCACCGAGGAGTTGGAACAGCTGCGGGCAGAGCTGCAAGCCGCAGATCCAGGCATCGTAAAGCTGCAACTGGACAACGCCAGCCACGCCCTGCGCCGGGCCGAGCGCGACATCATCGACCAGCAGCAGGAACAGGCCGTACTCAAAAGCCGCCTGGACCGCGCCCAGGCCAACGGCCTGTTCGAAGAACTGGAAGCTGCCGAGCAGGCGCAGGCGGAAGCAGAGGACACCCTGGCCGCCACCGAGCGCCGCGGCGCCGCCGCCAAACTGCTGTGGGAGACACTTAACGAACACCGCGACGCCTCCCGCCAGGCCTACGTGCGCCCCCTGCGAGAGGGCATCCAGAACCTGGGCAAGATCGTCTTCGGCAGCGATTTCGACATCGCGCTCGCCGAGGACTGGACAATCCTCAGCGTCACCCGCAGCGGCCGAACCGTACCCTTCGACTCACTCAGCGTCGGCGCCAAGGAACAGCTGGGCATCCTCACCCGCCTGGCCGCCGCCCGCATCGTCGCCGACGAGGGCGGCGTACCGGTGATCATCGATGACGCCCTGGGCTTCTCCGACCCCAGCCGATTGCAGAGCATGGGTGCGGCGATTGCTGCGGCGGGGAGGGATGCGCAGGTGGTGGTGCTGACCTGTACGTCGGGGCGGTTTATGTATTTGGGGGAGGTGGGGGTTAGGAGGTTGTGAGTGCGAGCAGCGCATTTCGAGGGCCTCTTAATCCCGTTGGATTGTGGGTGGGAAGAGTGTGGTAACTATATGAATATATGGGAAAACCTACGAGGTCTGGGCGAGATGTTTGGGAGTTAGCTGGCCCGGCATTATACGGCCCGGTCTTTCTAATACGCTGTTATGGCTCTGTAGGCCTGTGATACACGATCAAAAAGGGAATTATATGCTTAGACTTTCTATTATTGTTCTTTGTTTTGGCTTGCTTACTGCGTGTGCAGTTCCTCCTCACATACAAGAAGGGATCAACATATCTGAATCATCCTCTTATTCAAAAATAATTTCAGATATATCTGCCGATCATTCAACAATTAAAGGCAGAAATAATACAATTACTTTCAACACCTTAAATGGAAATAAATTAGGTCCGCCATTTAGTGGTAGCCGGCCAACTGAGATTAATATTCTTCCAGGAAGTCATACATTTGAAGTCCAGTATTATTACTGGGGCTCTTATGCTCGGGTATGTTTAGAGCTCGAATCTAAAGCCGGAGTAAATTACATCGTTCGCCACCAATTAGGTGACTATAGCGTCGCCATGTGGCTAGAAACAATGCAGGGTGAAGTTGTTGGCAACTTATGTGGTTTTAAGTCTAAATCTGGAAAACCATCGGATTCACCTGAATCAAATGGGGCGCCATAACAAGGTGGTGTTGTCGCCTGCGGCTGGGACCTCCGTTCCGCTGGCGCTCCACTACGGCCCCAAACCACGGCGTTATGCGTCCGACAGTAGCCATCGGAATTGCGGCAGCGTCAAATATGAAGACAGGAGATAATTTGATGCCCAGAACGATACGATCAACTAACCTTGATCTGATAAGGTGGCTCAACTATGGGCATGAAAGCACAGCCAACAAATTGTCCGCGCTGACTAATGCTAATTATCTTTCAAAAATGGCCACTGGAGATATGGCCATAGATGACGAGATGGCAAGGTCCATTGAATCCACCCTAGAACTGCCGCCGGGATGGATGGACCGAGATAATCTCGGCGTGCTCAAAATGCCTGTGGAGGCATATAAGCTAAGCGAAGCTATCCGAGAACTGCCGCTTAGGGATGCTCTGAACAACCCATGACTTCAGTCGTACAAAGCTCAAAGTGGTA